>CAJKGV010000135.1:0-5076 GCA_905199455.1 Collinsella aerofaciens
CGAGCATCTGCGCCGCAACGCAGGCCGATCCATACGTGCCCGAAATACCCGACGACAACGTCAGGTGCAGCACGTCTTTACCCTCGGCAACAAACGGCTCCCAAAACTCCTCGTACTCACCCACGCTCACCTGAGACGTCTTGGGCATGGCGCCCGCGGCAATCTAGGCAAAAAACTTGTCCGGCGTAATCGACTGATACAGATCGTCCGTATGGACAACATCGTCGATCTCGTAATGAAAACACACGACAGGGATATTGCGCGACGCAAAGAACTCACGGGTTCGGTCGGCGGCGGATTCACAGGTCAGGACAAAATCACTCATATGAGGCTCCTTACTCATTGCTGCGCAAATTATCGCACAGTGAGCCTACATACGGTACATATGTCCACTATTTACCAAATCGAACCAAAAATAGCGAACATCTTTACCACCATCGTCTCCACCGACTCCACGCATAAATATCTAAGAAAACACCTTCTGTCGTCTCCACTCAACCGCCATATCTACCTCAACTAAATCGATTTACCAAACCGTTCAGCCGACAATTCAGCCGCTGGCGCAAAATCGAAACAAAAGCGGCGCATACTGATAAACGTTTGACGCTGTTTATCAGTTTTACCAGCTCCATCGGAAGGTGTTTCATGGTCGCATTCGATCGCAATCCGCAAGACTTCAAGTATCTGCGCCTGCTGTCGAGACAGTTTCCCACCGAGCAATCCGCATTTACCGAGATCATCAACCTCTCGGCCATCCTCAACCTGCCCAAGGGCACCGAGCATTTTATGAGCGATGTGCACGGCGAGTACGAAGCCTTTATGCACATCCTCAACAACTGCTCGGGCGTCGTGCGCGAACATGTCGACGAGATCTTTGGCGACACGCTCACCTTTGACGAAAAGGGCGAGCTGTGCACGCTCATCTACTACCCGCGCGAGAAGATCGAGCTGGTCCGCAGCCAGCGCGAGGACTCGCCCACCTGGTACAAGACGATACTTGACCAGCTCATCATGGTTGCCCGGTCGCTTTCGAGCCGCTATACGCGCTCCAAGGTGCGTAAGGCCATCCCGCGCGATTACGCCTACATCATCGACGAGTTGTTGCACACGCACCCGGACGAGAACAACTATCGCGTGCGCTATCACGAGCGCATCGTGGAGTCCATCCTGGAGACCGCCAGTGCCGACGACTTTATCGAGTCGCTCGCTTCGCTCATTAAGCGCCTGGCCGTCGACCACCTGCACCTGGTGGGCGACATCTTCGACCGCGGCGGCGGCGCGGCCAAGATTATGGACCGCCTGCTCACCTACCATTCGCTCGACATCCAGTGGGGCAACCACGACCTGCTGTGGATGGGCGCTGCGGCCGGTGAGCCCGCCTGCATCGCCACGGTATTGCGCAACAACCTACGCTACGACAACTACGAGATCCTGGAGAATGACTACGGTATCTCGCTGCGTGAACTTGTCGCCTTTGCCGATGCCACCTACACCGCCGGTGAGTCCATCACCCCGCTGATCAAGGCCATCAACGTGCTGCTCTTTAAGCTCGAGGGCCAGATTATCCAGCGCCACCCCGAGTTCGATATGACCGACCGCCTGCTACTCGACAAGATCAATCACGACACCGGCACGGTCACGCTCGCCGACGGCAGCGTGTGGCCGCTCACGACCAACGACTTCCCCACCGTCGACCCGGCGGACCCTTATACGCTCACGTCTCAGGAGCAGCACATCATCGACAAGCTCGTGTCCGAGTTTGTCACCGCCGATCACCTGCATCGCCATATCGATTTCCTCTATTCCCACGGCTCGATGTACAAGGTCGCCAACGGCAACCTGCTGTTCCATGGCTGCGTGCCGCTCAACGAAGACGGCACCTTTAGCAGCATGAACTGTCTGGGCACCTGGCACGCTGGCCGCGATTATCTCGATTTTTGCGACCACATCGCCCGCCGCGCCTGGCGCGTGGGCGACCGCGACGCTCTCGACTGGATGTGGTACCTGTGGATTGGCTTTAACTCACCCGCCAGCGGACGCCTGGTGCGTACCTTTGAGCGCGCCTATATCGCCGATAAGAGCACCTGGGTCGAGCCGATGGACCCGTACTTTACGCTTACCAAGTCGCCCTCGGTCTGCGACGACATCATGCGCGAGTTTGGCGTCGCGCCCATGGCATGCTCACCGACCGGTCACATCATCAACGGCCACACGCCCGTTAAAACCACCAAGGGCGAGCAGCCCATCCGCGCCGAGGGCAAGCTGCTGGTCATCGATGGCGGCTTCTGCCGCGCTTACCATCCCAAGACGGGTATCGCCGGCTATACGCTCATCTCGAGCTCGCGCGGCTGCCGCCTCAAGTCGCACCGGGCCTTTACGACGGTTGCCGAGGCACTCACGCGCAACGTGGACATCGAAAGCGAGACCAACCGTTTTGACCAAGCAGACCGTCGCCGCATGGTGAGCGACACCGATACTGGCGCCAAGATCCGCAGCCAAATCCAGGACCTGCGTCAACTGCTCGATGCATATAGAAACGGTGCTATCGAGGAGCGCGCCTAGCACCACCCGCGGGGATTGGCTAAACTGTGCCAAGTTTGTCATCCCCGCGGCGCTTCGGCGCCAGCTTAAGGCAGGTACCATGCAAAAGCTCCTTGCGCAGATCATGAAATTTGGTGTCGTCGGTGTCATTGCCACGGTTATCGACTTTGGCATTATGAATCTGCTCCACTACGGTCTGGGCCTCAACATCCTAATCGCCAACACCAGCGGCTTTATCATCTCACTCATCTTTAACTACCTCGCAAGCATGAAGTACGTGTTTGCGCACAAGGAAGGCATGAGCCGCCGCCGCGAGTTCATCATCTTTGTCGTGCTGTCCGTGATCGGTTTGGTGCTCAACGACGGCATCGTGCTGGCGCTCAACGCCGGCCTGGGACTCGAGGCCAATATCGCCAAGATCTGCGCCACCGCGCTTGTCATGGTCTACAACTTTGTGACCCGAAAAATCTTCCTGGAGGGCGACGAGACAAAATAGCTCGAAACCCCTGCAGCATTACGGCGCCCACGGACGACGCGCACTCAGCGCAGTATCGTCCGTGGGTGTCGCTCGTTTACGGGCAAATTTTTAACGTTTGCGGATTAGCTCTTGAAAATTTGGCGAGTTCATATAGTTATTGGCAAAGACCTTACGTTTCCCTTGTAAAAGCTCTAAAGTATGCTCTGCTCGATTCATCAACGCATTGGATGTGATTACGTGCGCAAGGCGCTGGCACAACCTCATACCAAGCAGTTCCTCAAGTTTGCTGTCGTGGGTCTTATCTCCTTTGGCATCGACTGGGGCATGCTCATTGCGCTCGTCGAGCTGTTCCACCTCGACTTTTTGATGAGCACCACGGTTTCGTTTATCACGTCCGTCGTGGTCAACTACTGGCTCAGCATGAAGTACGTGTTCGACCACCGCGAAGGCATGAGCCGCAAGCGCGAGTTCACGATCTTCACCATCCTGTCGGTGATCGGCCTGGGCCTCAACGACCTGTACATGTTTGTGGGCGTCACGTTTTTGAGCATCGGCTACCAGGCCATGAAGGCCATCGCCACGTTCCTCGTCACCTGGTACAACTACTTCAGCCGCCGCTTCTTCCTCGAGGGCGCACGGTCGTAGTCGATTCACTATTTGCTTGAATGTATAATCGGTTGGAATTCCCGTTCCAACCGGTTTTTTGTTTGCCGAGAGACCCGGCGACCCAGTCCCATTCGCATGAAAAACGGGCGGTCCGGATGTTGGTCCGAACCGCCCGTCTGGCGCGCTATGTCGAGGCCTCTAGCCCGTTACGTAATACCAAACGACGTTGTCACCATTGGAGAGAACGTAGTTACTGCAGGCCGTCATGGGCGTTGTGCCGTTGACGGAGTACATCCAGCCGCTCGTGCCGCCGTACTGTTTCTCGGCCAAACCACCAATCGCAGAAACATACGTGCCGTACGATGAGCTGTGTGCGTTGACAGAAAGGCCCAGCGCGCACAGGGCATCGTAAACGGTGGCGCCTTCGTTAAAGGTAAAGGTGCCGCCAGAGGACACGGGATTGCCCACAGCGCTCGATGTGACCGAAACCGTCACCGTAACGTAGTTGGACTCCTGTGAGCCGCTCTGGCTGCCCGAGGAGGCGTTTCCACCATTAGAGGATGAGGCTCCATCAGACGACTGGCCACCGCCCGAAGAAGCACCGCCAGACGCATTGGAAGTATCACCGGCTCCCGTATTTTGGGCAGCGGATTTATCGCCAGACTTCTTGCCGCCCCGGTCCTCGGACTTCTTGCTATCCGAGTTTTTGTCCGATTCCTCGTTTGAAGACTCGGAATCGTCCTTGGCGTCGTTCGAACCCTTGGGCTCGTCTTTTGCATCATTCGAAGATTTGGAATCCTTGGAACTAGCCTCGCCCGAAGCGGCAGACGAGCCAGACCCCTTGGTGTCCTTGGCGACGACGCTCTCCCCCGTCACGGTCTGAACGATCCAGTCAATGGACCAGGCGCCGCTCTCGGAAGGATGGACGAAGCCCAGCGAGACGACGATCAGAATGGTGCACGCGGCAGCAAGAACGCCAAGGAGCGCCTTGCGACGAGAGGCGGACGCCGCCGAAGCGGCGCCCTGTTGCTTTGCATCGTCGAACTGAATGAACGAGGAATCTGGTTGCCTGAGGTCAGCGTCCTTGGATTTATTGGACACAACCCTCACCTACCGACGTTTGGTGAACACGAACACGCCGACGATGGCGAGACCGATGACGCCGGCGGCAACGCCAACAATGGCGAGCGGGTTGGTGCCAGTCTCCTGCTCGGAAGCACTAGAGGACTTCTTAGCAGTGGTCGTAGAAACAGCACCCGTATCGGACTTGGAATCGGACTTCTTGTCGGACTTCTTGTCGGACTTGCTGTCCTTCTTGTCAGACTTCTTGTCAGACTTCTTCTCGTCCTTCTTATCGGACTTATCGGAGTCCTTCTTGTCGGACTTGTTGTCCTTGGTCTCGGTCTTGGTCGACACCGTCGTCTTGGTCGTCGGCTTATGACCCGGGGCGA
>CAJKGV010000136.1:0-5007 GCA_905199455.1 Collinsella aerofaciens
CGACCAGAAACGAGGACCCGCCATGATGGCAGACCATAAATCGGTGACCCGCATGCTCAAGACGGCACGCGGCCAGATCGACGGCATCTTGCGGATGGTCGAGGAGGACCGTTACTGCGTCGATATTTCCACGCAGCTCATGGCAACGCAGGCGCTCCTCGCGCGCATTAACGCCGACGTGCTCAAGGCGCATATCGAGGGCTGCGTGACTTCGGCAATCGAATCGGGCGACGAAGACCTCAAAGCCGCCAAGCTCGCCGAAATCGAACGCGTCGTCGACAAGCTCTCCAAGTAATAGGGGCATTGGGGACAGATTTCTTTGCACCGTCTTGGTATTCCGGGGACAGGTATGTTTGCACCACATTGGTGCAGATTAACCTGTCCCCCTTGCTCTAAATCGGGTATAAAGGCGTGCAGCATATCGAACGAAAGGCAATTTGCATGAATGACTTTATGAAGGGTCGCAATGGTGCCGATGAACTCACCATCGTGATGGGTTTTGCCGGCATCGTCATCGCGATGATCGGATCGATAGCCCGCATCCAGTGGCTCAGCTGGATTGCCATCGCCGTAATCGTGATTGGCGTGCTGCGCGGCCTGTCCAAAAATATCGACGCACGTCACAAGGAGAACGAGGCCTTTGTCGCCGCGACTGCAAACGTACCCGGCTTGGGCAAGTTTGTAGCTAGCTTGGGCGGCGGAGCTGCAGCGGCCAACGCCTCGCGCGCAGCCGGTACTAGCAAGGAAGACTTTGAACGTGCCAAGCGCACAGCCAAGAAGATGTGGAAGGGCCGCAAGACCACGGCCTATCTTAAGTGCCCCAACTGCGGCCAGATGCTCTCCGTTCCCAAGGGCAAAGGCAAGATCCGCGTCACCTGCCCCAAGTGCCATGCCAAGATGGAGACGCGCTCATAGCTGCCATACTATGGGACAAATAAAAGCCGAGGCCTCGCACTGGGACCTCGGCTTTTTCTGATTATGACAAAAGGATTGTCCCTTTGTCGCATCGCCATATCGCGCGCTTACGCCACGCCATCGCGGGCAAGCTCCTCGGCCAACGCCTCGGCAGGCATGGCCATAATCGCGTCGAGCTCGGCGTCCACCTCGGGAATACGCTTCACCTTGAGCTTGCGCACCAGATCACCGCGACACATCACGTGCGTCGGATCACGCAGTGCGCACAGGTCATCGAGCGGGTTCTCGCGCGTCACCAGAATATCGGCGGCCTTGCCGCACTCGATTGTGCCGGTCTCGCCGCCCAGCCCCAGCAGCTCGGCATTGACCTGCGTGGCCGTATGCAGCGCGAAAGCGTTGCCCACGCCGACATACTTGGCAAAATAGGCCACCTCACGCCACATGTCGTACTGCGTCACGAACGGGCAGCTCGAGTCCGTGCCAAGGCCCACCTTAACGCCAGCTTCCAGTGCGGCACGGGCGCTCTCGATGATGCCCGAGCACACGATGTCACCGTTCTTCTTTTGTGTATCGGTCGAATGGGTCTTTTCCGGGTCGAGCAATACAAACGGCAGCGCCGGGCTGATAGTGCAGGTAACGCTGGGCGCACGCCCCTCGAGCTGCGTGCCCGCGGCGCCGCGGTACAGTTCCAAGATCTCGGGAGTCATCGGGGCACCGTGCTCGATCGTATCGACGCCGGCCTCAAGCGCGGCCTTCACGCCTTCGGTGCTCTCGACATGAGCCATAACCGGCAGGCCCACCTCGTGCGCCGCCTTGCACGCCGCCGCGGCAACCTCGACCGGCATACGCAGCACACCCGGCTCGCCCACCTCGGTAGCGTCGAACACGCCGCCCGTCACGAACAGCTTGATGACGTCGGCACCGCGCGCATACAGGTCGCGCACCTGTTCGGCTGCCTCGGCGGGACTGTTGGCCACCTGGGCGAACAAACCCGCACCATGGCCGCCCGGCACCGTGACACCCGTTCCCGGCGCCACCAGGCGAGGACCTTGATACTTGCCGGCATCGATAGCATCGCGCACGGCAAGATCGGCAAACAGCGGGTCGCCCGCGCCGCGCACCGTGGTCACGCCACTTGCCAGTTGTTGTTGGGCGCTGCCCTTAAGAATATGGCGCACGATGGCGCGCCCCACGGGATTATCGAGCTTCTTCATCAGCGCGCCCGCATCGCCCGCCGAAACCGGCTTGCCCGAACCGCACAGATGCACATGCATATTGATGAGGCCTGGCATGAGATACGCACCTGCCAGGTCGATAACCTCGGCACCCGCAGGCGCCTGCGCCACAGCACTCGGCCCCATCCACGTGATGACACCGCGCTCAACGGCCACGGCCATGTCGGGCTGCGGCTCCATATGTTCCGAACCATCCAGGACGGTCGCATTGATAAACAACGTGGAACGATCGGCAGACGCCATATCGAGCTCCTCCCCCTCAGAAAACTTGAACATCTGTCCATTATTATCCAGTGTAGCCCGATTGCCACAGACATATCGGTTAACGGAGGGAAGAGGGGATGTGGGGGACGGAATACGCTGCAGTCCCACCCCAGCGACACCAGGGAAGTGTCTCGATCTGTAACAGGTACAGGGTTATTGGGCCCCTTGATGTTACAGATCGGGACATTCGGTCGACGTTTCACCGGTTTGTCTCGATCTGCAACAATTACGAACTCAAACAACTTCTAAACGTTACAGATCGAGACAAAACCTCTCAGCGCCCATACCACTGGCGTCTCCACTCCTCAGCCAAATCGGGCCGTCGCGGAATACCCGCCAACCTCATTTTCTCGACCAGCTTCCCCGGGTCTTTGAGTTCGTTAAACGTAAACCGAAGCACCTTGTGCCCGAGCATTGTCAGATGAGACTCCCGTTGACGTTCTGCCACGAATGGGTCGACCGACTCCCGGCCCTCGCCGTTCTGCAAGGTGTACTTCACCTTTCCGTCGAGCTCGCCGATGACACACGTCCCGTCCTCGAGCCGCCAAAAATAGTCGACGCGAAACACCTGGCTCGGATCGAGCGGGTCGCGAAACTCCGCCTGCAGCTCCGGAACCGGAAAGCCGTACGCAATAAAGAACACTCGGAACCGAGACTCGCCGCCGTTTTCGGACAGCCCGTCCGCATACGACGCAATCGCCTGTGCCCTGCGATACCCTCGCCTGCCCTCGCAATCGGCGCGGAGACGCTCGCACAAATCCCCACGTGATACGCCCTTCGCCCGCAATGCAGAATCGGCGATCGCCAGACCATACGAAAACGGCGCACGCAGCAGACAATCCTCCACCGTGCGCCAAAACGACGTCACCCGCACGCCGTCGACGCGCTCAAGCGCTCCCGCCATCTGAGGACGCAACAACCTGCACCCGCTGCTCAACGTCACCGAACAACCCGTCTTAACAAGAAAACGCGGCCCGAGCAGATCATTCGGCACCTCCAGACCCCACAAAAGTGCCGCGTCATAACCCCAAAACGCCCAATCGGGATGAAATTCCGCAAGCCCTTTGATAGTCCTCAGCGCTCGCTCTGCAGGCGTCAATGCATCCCAATCATGCTGAAAACAGAACAGGTACGGCTCGGGCTCCGCGATATCGTCGGTTCCAACATGGCGTCGCAGCCACATGAGCTCGGTATTGTCATGCGTTGCGAGCAGCGCACCTTGCTTGGCCGTCTCCGTGAGCCGCGCGAGCATCCTATTCCGCGCCAACGTGTTGCGAGTCGCATGTTTGTGTTTGAGAACGGTATTAGACACTTTCATCACCACCACGTCAGACAAATGGACCATCGTCACCGTTGCCTCCGCTGGCAAATGTCTTGATCTGTAACAGGAAGACAGTCTTTGAGCCTCTAGTTGTTACAGAGCAAGATCTTTCGACACCGCGTCCAGCCTTTGTCTCAATCTTTAACAGGAAGGTCGAAATTGGGCCTGTAGATGTTACAGATCGAGACATTCTCCCAACCCGTTGCCGAACATCTCAATCTGTAACAGTTACGGGCCCAAACAGCCGCCAAACGTTACAGATTGAGACAAAGTCAGGGCTGTAGGGCGGCACCAGTCACATCCCCTACTCCCATTCTTGTTCGTAGATGTTGAGGGACTTTACGTAGCGCCCCTGGGCGCCCATGATGTCGCGGACCAGGCGCAAAAAGAAGCTGACGCACGAGGTGTCAAAGCCGTCCTGCAGATCCTCGGGATGCACCGCACCCGGTCCATCGACCGCCGTGTCACTCAGGCGCGCGATGTCATACAGATAGAGCTGTCCCGCCGTCAGCCAGACATCGTCGACGCAGGCGAGGCGCACCGCGATCGCGCCGTCGCTCCAATGCTCCTTTTGCACGATATGCGGGTCGTAGACATCAAAGCGAAGGTCGGCGCGCGTATCCTTCAGCGCAACCATGCCGTTCGCAGGATCCTTGTCCAAAATGCCAAAGCGCGAGAAATACTGTGTGTCGCGCACCTGCTCGAGCCGCTTAAGCGAGGCAGGCGAAAGCGATGCCGGCGGCTCGTCAACATACAGCTCGAGCAGCGTCTTGCCATGGCGATAGGAGCGCTCGAAGAGCAGCCAATCGGTAAATGCCATGTTGTAGGCCATGATTTCGTTTTGCGAAGGCTCGGTGCGATAGCTGAGCCACGGGTCGACAATGATCTCAAACTGCTCGCGCGCCGGCTCCAAAAACTGAAACTTCCGCAGCATCCAAAAATGGGCCATGTCGGCAATATCGTTGCCGACGGCTTCAGCCAGATGCGCTCGATCTAAAGCGTGATCAGTCATGGCATCCTCCTCAAACTGATGGACCTCAATTTGAGCTTACGAGGAGGGTGGGCAGTCACGACCAGCGCGGGCAAAATAGGCCTCCGGCTGCAAACCAGATGCTGACCAAACACTTGACGAAAAGCTTGACCGAAAATGCGCACCGCAACAAAACCGCAGGTAAACATAGACGGCCAACCCGCCCTTTTGAGCCAGATACCCGCAGCCACCACAGAAACAACAGGTGACCACAGCCCAAGAAGTCGACAAATGAACACCCG
>CAJKGV010000137.1:0-5004 GCA_905199455.1 Collinsella aerofaciens
ATGGCCTCGAGCCCCAGCTTGGTCGAAAGGTGCACCACGTTGACCGGAGCGTCCCCGGCCAAGTGCGCCAGATACAGCAGGCGGCTCACGGCCTCACCCTCGCACACGTCCGGACGGCTGAGCGCATGCCCCTCGGGCCCATGAATCCCCTGCTCGTACACGCGCTTCTGCAGCTCATTCACCAGCGTACCGTTCTCGCAATGCACGCACAGTATGCCGCCAATACGCTTGAGCTCCTCCAGCACCTCGAGCGTCTCGGCATCGTTCAAGCGCAGATGGTCGTAGGCAAAGTAGGTCTTAAACGACGACACGCCCGCCTCGCGCATGGCCGAAAGATCGGCGCGGTTGCGCTCATTCCACTCGGCGAGTGCCATATGAAAGGCGTAGTTGGCCGTGCAGGTGCCGTCGGCGCGGCGATGCCACTCGGCAAGGGCATCGGGCATGGTCACGCTGCGATCGGCCGTCGCGTAGTCCACGATGGTCGTCGTGCCGCCGCAGGCAGCCGCGCGCGTGCCGGTCTCAAAGCTATCGGCTGTCCAATCCATGCCGGTCCAGCACTGCATGTGCGTGTGGCCGTCGATAAAGCCGGGGAACACCCAGCAGCCCGCGGCATCCTCGACGGTATCGCCCTCGGCCGGCTCAATCGCCGCGGCAATCCGCACAATCTTGTCGCCCTCCATGGCAAGATCGGCGCGGCGAAGCCCCTGGGGCGTCACGAGCGCGCCGTTTTTGATGATGATCATGTTGCTCCTTATTGATTAATACAGTTGGCCACGCGATCAAAATACGAGCAGGCCGCGATATGCTCCGCTATGCGTCGCTGTCCCTTGACGGTATCGACGTCCCACAGCTCGTAGGCACGCGCCTCGACCAGCGCAACGTCGACGCGACCTTTGAGAATCGAGCCCCCGCCGTCCTTGCCCTCAAGACACATAAGTGCATCGAACAGTTCCGCCGGAAAGAGCACCGGGCTCGAAGGCTCACCGTTGCACGCAAGACGCACCGGATGCTTGCGGCCACGCTCGTCAAATGCGCGAACCATGGCATCAAAAGAATCCGAACTCACGAGCGGCTGGTCGCCCGGCAAAAAGAGGCATCCTTTCCAGTCGCGTTCGACTCCCCACGAAAGGCCCGCACGGACACTTTCGCTGCGCAGCTCGCCATCGTTCAGCACGCACGGGCAATGCTTGTCCTCGCAAATCTGAGCGACCTCGGGCCAACGCGTCGAAACCACGACGTCAAAGCCCCGGGGAACCGAATCGATGGTCCGGGCAATCAGCGGCTCGCCATAGATATCGGCGAGCATCTTGTTAGAGCCAAACCGCTTGCCCTCGCCCGAGGCCATAATCACGCAACCAAGTTTCATCTCCGCAAACCTCCCCTGGCTGCCCTGGACGCCATAGTTGCTATACCCACCATACCAAGCTCACACTCCGTCGGAACAGGCATGCGCTCGTTTTTCCAGCGAACGCCCCTTGGCTCTCCATAGCACAAAGGAGGGCGCCCCGCGACGCAGGGCACCCTCCTCAATGGTGCAGATATGCCTACTCAGCGTCGCCGGTAAACGTGGTACCGGTCTTGCCGGCAAGACCGTCACGCGCCTTCTCGAGCAGCGTGATGAGCGCCGTGCGGCCCGGCTTGCTCTCGGCAAACGTCGAGGCGGCCTGGACCTTGGGCAGCATGGAGCCACGACCGAACTCGTTGGCCTCGGACAGACGCTTTACGTCAGCCGCAGTCAGCGTGTCGAGCCACTGCTCGTGGTCGGTGCCAAAGCCAATGGCAACCTTCTCCACGGCCGTCAGGATAATCAGGGCATCGGCGTCGAGCTGCTCGGCGAGCTTCTCGGCCGCAAAGTCCTTATCGATGACGGCGGCAGCGCCCTTAAGGTGGTTGCCCTGGGCCTTGGTGACGGGAATACCGCCACCGCCGCAGGAAATCACCACGTGGTTGGACTCGACGAGCGACTTAATGGTGTCGAGCTCGACGATGTTCACGGGCTTGGGCGAGGCAACCACGCGACGGAAGCCCTGCTTCTCGTCGTGGATGAACTGATAGCCGCGGTCGGCTTCCAGCTCCTTGGCCTCGGCCTCGCTCATCCACGGACCAATCGGCTTGACCGGGTCGGCAAAGGCCGGATCGTCTGCCGCAACCTCGACCTGGGTGAGCACGGTGGCGACACCCTTGTCGATATTGCGGTCGAGCATTTCCTCGCGCAGGGCGTTTTGCAGGTCATAGCCAATGTAGCCCTGGCTCATGGCGCCGCAAACGGACAGCGGGCAGGGAATGTACTTCTGAGGATTAGAACGCGTGAGCTCGGCCATCGCGTTGGCGATCATGCCCACCTGGGGGCCGTTGCCATGCACGACGACGACCTCGTTGCCTTCCTCGATCAGGTCGACGATGGCCTTAGAAGTCGTCTTGACGGCCTCCATCTGCTCGGGAAGGTTGGCGCCGAGGGCGTTTCCGCCCAAGGCGACAACAATACGCTTAGCCATTTCTCAGCCCAGCTTTAGGCCTGGAACCAACGGGCGGTGTTGCGCTCGTCGAGGGCCTTGAGGGTAGCGGCGGGATCGGCAACCTTCTGCAGGAACATCATGGCAGCGATGGCGTACGGCTTGTAGCTGGCCTCCTTGTACATGCCCACGCGGTGCATGTCGAAGACGTCGGCGTTGACCTCGCCGTGCTCGCAGGAGACACCGGAAATATCGGCGGGCAGCGGATGCATAAAGATGGTGTCCTGGCCGTTGGCAGTCTTCTCCATGAGCTCGGTCGTGGAGCACCAATCCTGATGCGTAGCGTTCTGAGCGAGCAGCTCCTTCTCGAGCGCAGCGATGCCGGCGTCGTCGCCCTCGGCGTACAGGTTGGTACGCTTCTCCATGGCGGCAAACGGAGCCCAGCTCTTGGGGATCACGATGTCGGCGCCCTCGAAGGCCTCGGCCATGGTGCTGACCTGCTTAAAGGTGGTGCCGGACTCGGCGGCATAGCCCTTGGCGCGCTCGACGACCTCGGGCATGAGATCGTAGCCCTCGGGGTGAGCCAGGGTGACGTCCATGCCAAAGCGGGGCAGCAGGCTGATCAGCGACTGTGGGCAGGACAGCGGCTTGCCGTAAGAGGGCGAATAGGCCCAGGTGACGGCAACCTTCTTGCCCTTGAGGTTCTCGAGGCCGCCAAACTCGTTGATGAGGTAGAGCATGTCAGCAGAGGACTGCGTGGGATGGTCGGAATCGGACTGCAGGGAGATGAGCGTGGGACGGTGATCCAGAACGCCGTCCTCGTAAGCCTGCTGGACAGACTCGGAGACCTCGGCCATGTAGGCGTCGCCCTTGCCGATGTACATGTCGTCGCGGATGCCGATGACGTCGGCCATGAAGGAAATCATGGTAGCGGTCTCACGGACGGTCTCGCCGTGAGCGATCTGGGACTTCTTCTCGTCCAGGTCCTGCAGCTCAAGGCCGAGCAGGTTGGCAGCCTTAGAGAAGGAGAAGCGCGTACGGGTGGAGTTGTCGCGGAACAGGGAGACGGCCAGGCCGGAGTCGAAGATCTTGGACGAAACGTTGTTCTCACGCAGCTCGCGCAGGGCGTCGGCGACGATGTAGAGCGCCTTGAGCTCATCGGTGGTCTTGTCCCAGGTGTGCAGGAAGTCGCTGCCGTACATACCCTTAAAATCGAGGCCGTTCAGCTGCTCGACGAGCTCGGTAAACTTGGCGTCCATGTAAATGTCCTTTCTAAAGGTGAAACGATCGCAATGAGTAGATGCGCTCCGGCATGCGCGTGTGGCTAGAACATGCAGAGCGCTATGACGAGGACCCGCCACCGTCGAGGAAGCATGGGAGATAACGACCGCGGGCCCCAAGTCAACAGGAGGCGCCGGGGGCATAAACTGCCCCCGGTTCAACAAGATCGAGGAATGGGACTAGTCGATCTTGTTGTTGGTCAGACCGGCGCGGAACACGGTGGCATCGCCATCGGCCTGGCTCGGATCGTAGAGGTTCAGGGCAGCCACGTACATGGCGGCAGCGGTGACCAGGTCGTCCTTGTAGGTGACCTCGTTGGGAGCGTGTGCCTGAGACTCGGCACCCGGGCCAAAGCCCACGCAGGGGATGCCATAGCGGCCCTGGATGGAGACGCAGTTCGTGGAGAAGGTCCACTTGTCGCACAGCGGACGACCGGTGCGCTTGTCCATGCTGGGCTCGCAGCCGATGCGCTCGTCACCGAACATGGCCTTGTGGGCGTCGACGAGGGCCTTGACGTGCGGAGCGGTCTCCTTGTTGATCCACGTGGGGAAGTAAGCCTCGGTCTCGTAGACCTCGCCGGTCCAGGACGGACGGTCGTACATGTACATGGAGACCTTCACGTCGTCGCCGTACTTCTTGGCGGCCGGCAGGTTACGGATCTCGTCCAGGCAGGACTCCCAGGTCTCACCGGCGGTCATGCGACGGTCGATGGAGATGGCGCAGGAGTCAGCGACAGCGCAGCGGCTGGGGCTGGTGTAGAAGATCTGGCTGACGGTGCAGGTGCCGCGGCCCAGGAAGCGGGCGTCCTCGAAGTGCTCGGGGTTGTACTTGGGGTCGAGCATCTTGACGAGGCCCTTGATGTCGGTCGACTCGTCGCAGCCGTTGTTGTTGAGAGCGCGGACGTCGGCGATGATGTCGGCCATCTTGTAGATGGCGTTGTCGCCGCGGTCGGGAGCGGAGCCGTGGCAGGAGGTGCCGTGAACGTCGACGCGGATCTCCATGCGGCCGCGGTGACCGCGATAGATGCCGCCGTCGGTGGGCTCGGTGGAAATGACGAACTCGGGCTTAATGCCGTCCTTGTTGTAGATGTACTGCCAGCACATGCCGTCGCAGTCCTCTTCCTGGACGGTACCGACGACCATGATCTTGTAGCCCTCGGGGATGAGGCCCATGTCCTTCATCATCTTGGCAGCGTAGGTAGCAGAAGCCATGCCACCCTCCTGGTCGGAGCCGCCGCGGCCGTAGATGATCTCGTCGGTCTCGTAGCCCT
>CAJKGV010000138.1:0-4989 GCA_905199455.1 Collinsella aerofaciens
GCTTCCTGGTCTACTTCGGCCTGTCCTTCCTGATCCCCTCGACCTCCGGTATGGCCACCGTCTCCATGCCCATCATGGGACCGTTGGCTGTTAAGCTCGGCTTCTCGCCTGAGGTCATGGTCATGATCTTCTCCGCCGCCATCGGTGTCGTGAACCTGTTCACCCCGACCTCCGGCGCCATCATGGGCGGTCTCGCCCTGGCCAAGATCGAGTGGACGACCTGGCTCAAGTTTGCCCTTAAGCTCATCGTCGCGCTCTCTGTCGTCTGCGCCATCATCCTGACCGTCGCCTGCGTGTTGATCTAAGTACCCAACGGGTACCCCACGGAAACCTTGACGATCCTGTAGAGGATCACCTGGTCATCGTCTGTCCGGTGGGGTAAACCCACCGGTAGACTCCTACCTTTAGCCCCCTTCCGTTCCGTGCGCGGGAGGGGGCGCTCTTGTGTTCCGGCGTTTTACCAAACGCCGGAACCACTCGACGCTGCAAGCCCGCCAGAGCGGCAATCTGACGTTCAATCGTCGGGCATGGCCAAAAGGCCTATGCCCTCCTCTTTCACGTCACCTTGCTCGCTCTGGCGGGCTTTCGCTGACTTTTGCCCCACCTGCGGCGCTGCCATTGTTGCTGCAGGGGGACAGCTTGCTCGCTCTGGTGCCTGTTCGCTGTCCGTTCTCTGCCCGCAACGTTTCTGCTGTTGGTGCAAAGGGGTCAGATTACTTTGCGCCAAAAGGGGAAGTTGCGGTGGAATAGTTCCTGTTTGGCCGTCTTGAGGGGTTAAACGGGAACTATTCCACCGCAACTTATCGATGGCGTGTTTGGTTGGTGCCCGTTGGCTGCTTGGGTGTTGGGAAGGGTCTGCTCCGTTATAATCGCCTAGAACATTAATTGGAAACGGGACGGGAGCCATACATGCGCCAGGGTTTCGACAACGCGAAGTATATCGAGCTGCAGGCTGCTCACATTAAGGAGCGCATCTCACAGTTTGGTGGCAAGCTCTATTTGGAGTTTGGCGGCAAGCTGTTCGATGACTATCATGCGAGCCGCGTGCTGCCGGGTTTTGAACCGGACAGCAAGTTCCGCATGCTCAAGAGCATCGCCGACGATGTCGAGGTTATCATCGCGATCAACGCGAACCACATCGAGAAAAACAAGGCTCGTGGTGACCTCGGCATTACCTATGACGAGGATGTGCTGCGCCTGGTTGACCTGTTTCGCGGCAACGGCTTTGCTGTCGCGGCTGTGGTCATCACCCAGTACGCCGGCCAGCCCGCTGCCGATGTGTTCCGCAACCGTCTGAACGCGCTCGGTATTCCCGCCAAGCTGCACTATCCCATCGAGGGGTATCCGCACGATGTCGATCTGATCGTGTCCGACGATGGCTACGGCAAGAATGAGTTTGTCGAGACCACCCGACCGCTCGTCGTGGTCACTGCCCCCGGTCCTGGCTCGGGCAAGCTTGCCACCTGCCTGTCTCAGCTCTATCACGAGCACAAGCATGGCACGGCCGCCGGCTATGCCAAGTTCGAGACCTTCCCTGTCTGGAATCTTCCTCTGACGCATCCGGTCAATATTGCCTACGAGGCCGCCACGGCTGACCTCGACGATGCCAATATCATCGATTCGTTCCACCTTGAGGCCTACAACAAGACCACGGTCAACTACAACCGCGACGTCGAGGCCTTCCCGGTAGTCCGTGCCCTGATGGAAAAGATCCTGGGCAAGAGCCCCTACCAGAGCCCTACGGACATGGGCGTCAATATGGTCGGCTTTGCCATCACCGATGACGATGCCTGCCGCGACGCTTCCAAGATGGAGATCGTCCGCCGCTACTTTACCGCGGTCGAAAATGTGCGCCGTACCGGCGTGGGCGATGAGCAAGTCGACCGTCTCAAGATTATTATGAAGAAAGCCGGCATCGATAAGAACTACTCACCGGCGCGCTCGGCAGCCCTCACCAGGGAGCAGCTGACGGGTGGTCCCGTGGGTGCCATGGTCATGCCCGATGGCTCCGTGGTGACCGGCAAGACTTCCACGCGCCTGGGCGCCGCGAGCTCGCTCATCATGAATGCACTTAAGCATGTCTCGGGCGTCGACCTTGAGCTCGAGGTCATTAGCGATGAAGCGATCGAGCCCATCAGCAAGCTCAAGACGCATTTCCTGGGCAGCAAAAACCCGCGCCTCCACACCGACGAGACGCTTATGGCGCTGTCGATCACCTCGGCCACGAGTGAGACGGCCGCTCGCGTCCTTTCGGGCCTGGAGCAGCTGCGCGGTTGCGATGCCTTCTTTAGCGTGATTATCTCGCCGACGGACGAGACGGTACTGCGCAAACTGGGTATCAACGTGTGCTGCGAGCCCAAGTTTGAGCGCCGCGGTTTCTTCCATCGCTAAGTTTGAAGCACCGCGGTAATTGCATTGCATTTTGGCCGTATCGGGTTAGCGCCCGGTACGGCTTTTTGATCAATAAAGCGCCTATTTCGGCGAAAAATAGCTGTTTACCTGCCTAGAAACAATTTGAGCGGTATACAATAACCGTAACTGTTTCATCCTTAGCGGGATGCCGCATGATGGATATTACCTGCCATCGTGAGGTGTGTCGGTCGCGCACGGCGCGTTAGATGCTCGTGCTCGGTTTGAGGAGGCTGCTATGGCGGGCAAGGGTCGTGCGAGTGTCAACGATATGAAGCGTGTCGAGGTGCTGGTGTTGATGGAGATCGACCAGCAAACCGAAGACAATGGCGGGCCGTATGGTTTCTCGCGCAAAACGCTTGCCGAGCGCGTGGGGGTTTCGCCGTATCGTGCCCGCGCCGCAATCGATCGCTTGGATTCCGAAGGCATGATTGATGTCGTCTCGCGTTATAGCGACGACGGCGGTCAGCTTGCAAATGGCATTTGCCTCACCGAACGTGGCGAGTGGTATCTTGAGGGCGTCCGTACCGGCATGCTCGTTCAAGAAATGCTTGAGGACGAGGTTGCTGATCGATAGCAGCATGTAACCCTTGCCATAGCGACGCCGCCTGGGAAACCGGGCGGCGTTTTGTTTCAAGATTGAGAAATGCAATCGCACGCGAGAAAAATTGCGAACGGTCCGCGGCGCGAGTATTACAATGAAGACCCGTAAGATGTGGATAAACAACTTCTACGGGAAGCGCAGGTAACTCAATATGACCAAGCATGTGTTCGTAACCGGTGGCGTGGTTTCGTCCCTGGGCAAGGGTATCACCGCGGCCTCGCTGGGCCGTCTGCTCAAGTCGCGTGGCTACAAAGTAACGATGCAGAAGGCCGATCCGTATCTGAACGTCGATCCCGGTACCATGAGCCCCTTCCAGCATGGTGAGGTCTTCGTTACCGAGGATGGTTACGAGTCCGACCTGGACCTGGGTCATTACGAGCGCTTTATTGATGAGAACCTGACCCGCGATTCCAACTTTACGACCGGCGCCATCTATAAGAGCTTGATCGCCCGCGAGCGTCGCGGCGACTTTTTGGGCGGTACCGTGCAGGTGATTCCTCACGTCACCAATGCCATTAAGGACAAGTTCCGCCGCATCGAGGAGCAGACCGGCTCCGATGTAGTCATCACCGAGCTGGGCGGCACGATCGGCGACATCGAGTCCCAACCGTTTGTCGAGGCCATCCGTCAGTACCGCAAGGAGGCCGGCCCCGAGAACGTCTGCTACATCCACGTGTCGCTCGTTCCCTATATCGCCGCCGCCCACGAGGTCAAGACCAAGCCCACGCAGCATTCCGTCAAGGAGCTCCGCAGCTTTGGCATCCAGCCCGATATCATCGTGCTGCGCTCCGACCACCATATCGATGACGCTATCCGCGGAAAGATCGCAAGCTTCTGCGACGTCGACACCGATTGCGTCTTTACCAACGAGGACTGCGCGAGCATTTACGATGTTCCGCAGCTGCTTGCCGAGCAGGACTTTGACCTGCGCATTTGCGAGCGCCTGGGTCTGGACCCGTGTGAGCGCGACATGAGCGAGTGGAACGAGTTCCTGCGCAAACAGAATCACGCCAACCATCACGCCGACAAGGTGAAGATTGCCGTCGTGGGTAAGTACACGCAGCTGCCCGATGCGTACCTGTCGGTTATCGAGGCCCTGCACCATGCGGGCGTCTTCTACGATCGCCATGTGGACGTCCAGCTGGTCGACGGCGAGAGCCTCGACGAGCAGAATGTCTCCGAGGTTCTGGGCGACGCCTCGGGCATCCTGGTCCCCGGCGGCTTTGGCAAGCGCGCCCTGGAGGGCAAGATCCTCGCGGCCGAGTTTGCCCGTGAGCACAAGATTCCGTATCTGGGCATTTGCCTGGGTATGCAGGTGGCCGTGTGCGAGTTCGCCCGCAACGTCGTCGGCCTTGCCGGCGCCAGCTCCTCCGAGTTCGATCCGGACGGCCCGTTTAGCGTCATCGATCTGATGAGCTCGCAGGAGGACGTGACCGAGAAGGGCGGCACCATGCGCCTGGGCGCCTATCCGTGCAAGCTCGCCGCCGATACCCTTGCTCGCGAGGCATATGGCGAGGAGCTCGTCTACGAGCGTCACCGTCATCGCTTTGAGTTCAACAACGCCTTCCGTGACCAGCTCGAGGACGCCGGCTTGGTTATCTCGGGTCTGTCGCCCGACGAGCGCCTGGTCGAGATGGTCGAGCTGCCGCGCGACGTGCATCCGTGGTATGTGGCAACCCAGGCTCATCCCGAGTTCAAGAGCCGCCCGACCAACCCGCAGCCGCTGTTCCGCGAGTTCGTGCGCGCTTCGATCGGCCAGCACGAGGGTGTCGACCGTCTGCAGGTGACGCCCATGAACCTCGCTACGGACTAAGGGTGCCGGCGAATAAGGAACATACCGAAGCTACTCCCTCGTCGCTCGCCGTGGCGGCGGGGGAGTATCTCGATTACCTCGCGGTCGAGCGGGGTTTGGCGCGCAACACGATTGCGGCCTATCGTCGTGACCTGACGACGTACTGCGCCTATCTGGAGCGGGC
>CAJKGV010000139.1:0-4986 GCA_905199455.1 Collinsella aerofaciens
CAAGATGGTACGGCACCTCTAGAAGAGTAAGGAATTGCACATGGATTACATCCGCGCAATCGAGCGTCAGCAGATCCGCGAGGACATTCCTCAGGTTCGCGTCGCCGACAACGTCAAGGTTCACTACCGCATTAAGGAAGGCGACCGCGAGCGCATCCAGGTCTTCCAGGGCGACGTCATCCGCATGGCCGGCGCCGGTGCCCGCGAGACCTTCACCGTCCGCAAGATGTCCTTCGGTGTCGGTGTTGAGCGTACCTTCCCGCTTCACAGCCCCAAGATCGCCAAGCTCGAGGTCGTTCGTCACGGTCGCGTCCGTCGCGCCAAGCTGTACTACCTCCGCGACAAGGTGGGCAAGGCTGCTCGCATCCCCGAGAAGCGCTAAGAAGATCGCAGCGTCTGTCCACTCGTTTGGACGTAAGGGTCACCTTCGGGTGGCCCTTCTTTTTATCTGATTTGCATGCAAGGAGGGCCTGGTATGGCCAATATGACGAGCTCGGTTTCGGCATCGCAGGTTGCCGGAGAGCTGGCGAGCGCAACGTTTGAGGAGATCCCCGCCCTCGTGGAGCATTATCGCGAGGACCCGCGCCAGCAGGTGATCAAGGCTTGTGAACGCGCCCTCAAACGCCATTCCAAAGAGGTTGCCGAGCGCGAGCGCGTCAATGGCATGTACGAGCTTATGCATGAGCTTGGCGGCGATGGGGTGGTCGTTGGTGTCGACGAGGTGGGCCGTGGCTCGGTAGCGGGTCCCTTAACCGTGTGTGCCGTGTGCCTTCCCATGGAGCCGCGCGTCTGGGGCATCAACGATTCCAAAAAGCTCACGCCGGCGCGCCGCGAGCTGCTCTCTGTGAAGATTGCCGAGGTGGCGACGGCGATTGGTTTTTGCCATATCGCGCCTAAGGATATCGATGAGATGGGTATGGCCCGCGCCATCCGCGTTGCCGTCGCGGGCGCCGTGGCCGATACGGGACTTGAACCCGACTGCGTCCTCATGGATGGCAACCCCTTGGGCGCCGTTCCCAATGAGCGCGACGTGGTGAAGGGCGATGCCAAGATCGCCTGTATCGCCGCGGCGTCCATCATGGCCAAGGTCACGCGTGACGAGATGATGGTCGAGTACGACGCCGAGTACCCCGAGTACCATCTGGCCGAGTCGAAGGGCTATGCGAGCCCCGAGCACATCGAGGCCATTCGCAAACATGGACTTTGTCCGCTGCACCGCGTGAGCTTTTGCGGAAACTTTCTGCAGACTGAGCGCCTTTTCTAGGTCAATTGTGGAGACAGGGACCTCTGGGGTTTTATAAACCTGCTGGTAGCGGGCCGTATGCAACACCATTGCTGCGTACGGCCCGTTTTTTGACGGCATTTGGTCAGCTTTTGGTTTGCTTCCGGTACTTACCCGCATGAAAGGTGCTCTCATCATCGGGGCAATGCAGTGTGCGGGAAAGGAGACCCCATGAGTGCCGCAAGCAAAAAGAGTAAGACGCAGCAGCTCAAGGAGTGTTGGGAAAACGGCAAGCTCGACTGCGGGGCGATGACGCCCGAGTTTATCAAGGGACTCAGTCCTCGCGAGCTGGGCATGCTGGGCGAGCTGATCACCATCGACTACTTTAACGAGCGCGGCTACACCTTGCTGGAGCAGGGTTATCGTTGCACCGAGGGCGAGGCCGACCTGGTGCTGCTCGATGAGCTCGACGATGTCGTGGTGATGGCCGAGGTCAAGACCAGACGCGTTGCGCTGGATTGCAGCACGCGGGTCTTTCCCGAGGAGGCCGTGGACGCCCAAAAGCAACGTCGCTACCGCCGCATCGCAAGTTGCTATCTCATGGAGCATTATCCGCTCAAGGCGATTCGCTTCGATGCCGTGGGCGTTACCATTCGCGGCGGGCATATCGCCGAGATCGAGCACCAGTACAACGCGTTCGATTGGCAGGTGTCGTGATGGCGTTCGAGACGTTTGCCGTTCACGCGGCCTGCATCCGCGGCGTCGAGGCGATTCCCGTCACGGTCGAGGTCTCGCTTGCCGGCGGCGTTCCGGGCATCCAGATGCTCGGCATACCGAGTATGGAGGTGATGGAGTCGCGCGGTCGTATTCGCTGCGCGATGCGCTCCGCCGGGTTCGAGATCCCGCGCTCGGGCATTACGGTCAATCTGGCGCCCGGCGATATCCGCAAGACCGGTAGCGGCTTTGATCTGCCCATCGCCATCGCGGTATTGGCGGCCGATGGGCAGATTCCCCGCGACAACCTCGATCGTTGTCTTATCGCTGGTGAGCTTGGCTTGGACGGTACGGTGCTTCCTGTCAAGGGCGAGGTGGCGTTTCAGTTATTGGCGCGTGATTTGGGGCTGTCCTTTATCGCCGGCAGGTCAGACCAGCATGTGCCACTCGCGGGCGTGGATTGCGGATTCATCGATCATTTGTCTCAGCTTGCTCATGGTATGGGCGATGCCGCGCGGCACTACTTGGATTCCGAGGGCGTCGAAGCGACCTTTGAGCCTGAGCTCGACTATGCCGACGTGCTGGGGCAGGAAGTCGCTAAACGCGGCATGGCGCTTGCGGCGGCAGGAGAACTCGGCTTGCTCATGATCGGGTCTCCGGGATCGGGCAAGACGATGCTCGCACGCCGTATGACCGGCATCCTGCCCGAGCTTTCCGTTGAGGATCAGCAGGAGGCACTGTGCATCCATTCGGTTTTGGGTGAGAACATTGATGGCTTGTTGGCGGGGCACCGCCCCTTCCGCAGTCCCCACCACAGTATTTCGACCGCAGGCCTTATCGGCGGCGGGCGCCCGGTGCACCCGGGTGAGATCAGCCTGGCTCATGGCGGCGTGCTCTTTTTGGACGAGCTTGCCGAGTTTCCCACGGGTGTGCTGCAGACGCTGCGTCAGCCCATCGAACGCGGCTATGTGAGGATCGTACGCGTCGACGGGGCCTTTACCTTCCCGTCGCGCTTTCAGCTGCTCGCTGCGAGCAATCCCTGCCCCTGCGGCTTTTTGGGCGACCGCGAGGTGCCGTGCCGCTGCTCGGCATCGATGGTCGAGCGCTATCGGGCAAAGCTGCGCGGTCCTTTGGCCGACCGTATCGACATGATGATCGATGTGACCCGTCCCGATCCCCAGGTGATTATCGAGGGCGCGGAGGGTATGTCGTCGGCCGAGTTACGTGACTACGTTGTGCGCGGTCGCGCTTTTCGCGCCTGGCGCGAGTCTCGTATGGACGATGCGGATGCCGAGGCCGAGGATGACGAGACGCGGTCCATTGACGGCGTCGTTTCGACCTTTGAGCTCGATGATGCTGCCGAGAAATGCGTACTCGGCCTGTCCAAACGCACACATCTTACAGGGCGTGGCATCGTGCGCCTGGTTCGCATTGCGCGCACGATCGCAGATGTCGCCGAGAGCGAGCAAGTGACACAGGACCACGTGCTCGAGGCGGCGATGTACCAGGGAAGGAGGGACCAATGATGGCCGAGGGGACCTTCGAGCTGCATCCAGGCGACGCGTTGTATCCCGAGACCGTTTTGGAGCTTTCTGATGTACCCCAGACGCTTTATGTGCGCGGCAACCCCGAGGTGCTTTCGACGCCCGCGCTCTCTATCATCGGCGCGCGCAAGGCCTCGCCGTATGGTCTTGCCGTGGCAGAGCTTGCGGCAAAGGTGGCGGTCGAGGCGGGCGTGACGGTTGTTTCGGGCGGCGCGGTCGGTTGTGACCAGGCCTCGGGTTGGGCTGCGGTCAACGCCGGCGGCAAACACGTCGTGGTGCTGGGGACGGGCGCCGACGTGGTCTACCCGCGTTCGAGCGCGGGGCTTATTACGCGCACGCTCGATATGGGTGGCGCGGTCGTGTCGATCTCTCCGTGGGGCATGGGTCCGCGCAAGTTTGCCTTTCCGCGCCGCAATCGCGTGATCGCGGCCCTGTCGCAAGCCCTCTTTGTATCCGAGGCGGGTATGCCTTCCGGGACGTTTTCTACAGCCGAGGCTGCTATGGATTTGGGGCGCGAACTTCTTGCCGTGCCGGGGTCGATCCTATCGCCCGAGTCGCGTGGCACGAATTACCTCATTGCGAACGGTGCCTGCTGCATCATCGACGAGGAATCTATCGAGATGGCTATCTCACGCATCTACGGCACCCTGCGCTACTCTCGCCCCGATGCTCCCGGCATTGCCGACCTGAATCCAACACAGCAGACCGTGATGCATGCGCTCATCGCCTCTCCGCTCAAGGTCGACGACATCGCGGCGCTCGTCTCGCTCGATGCTGTCGGCGTACTCAAACTCCTGGGTTCGCTTGAACTCGAGGGCATTATCGAGCGCATGATGGATGGAAGGTATGCGCCCTCCAAGTTTGCCCTTCACGCCCAGACGCCCTTCGGTCACAATGGAAAACGTGTCAATTAGAAAGGTGTTTGCAGATGCAGTTCGATCAGGTGACGGTTATCGGTGGCGGTCTGGCGGGTTCGGAATGCGCGATCCAGCTGGCAGACCGCGGGTTTGCCGTAAAGCTGTGCGAGATGCGCCCCCAGGTGAGCTCCCCGGCTCACCATACCGATCACCTGGCAGAGCTTGTCTGTTCCAATTCGTTTAAGTCGACCCGTCCGGATTCCGCGGCTGGTTTGCTGAAGGCCGAGCTTGAGCGCATGGGTTCGGTGCTGCTCGATTGCGCCCATCGCGCGGCTGTTCCCGCCGGTGGCGCCTTGGCGGTCGACCGCGTCAAGTTTTCCGAGCTTGTCGAGGCCGAGGTTGCCGCCCGTCCCAATATCGAGATCATTCACGGCGAGGTCACGCAGATTCCCGAGGGTCACGTGGTCATTGCCGCCGGCCCCTTGTGCTCGCCGGCGCTGAGCGAAGAGGTCATGAAGCTCGTCGGTGGCGACGCCCTTGCGTTCTTCGATGCCGCGGCGCCGATCGTCGATGCCTCCACGCTCGATATGGACGTGCTGTTCTCGCAGTCGCGCTACGAGGAGCAGGGGAGCGGCGACTATCTCAACGC
>CAJKGV010000140.1:0-4968 GCA_905199455.1 Collinsella aerofaciens
TGTCGAGACGCGCCGAGAGCTTCGCCAGCCGTTCGGGGTCGGCGTCGATCCGTTCCCGTAAAGAGGGGCGGAATGTTCAGGCAATCTCAACTGAATCAGCTCCGCTGTGACACGCGCGAGTTACCTTTAATGGATATGAGGTGAATGAGGCGATTGTTTTGCTATACTCTCCGCACGGGCGATTGGCGCAACGGTTAGCGCAGGTGCTTTACACGCACAAGGCTGGGGGTTCGAATCCCTCATCGCCCACCACTGATTTGATAGGCTCCCAGCAATGGGAGCCTTTCTTTTTTGGGCCCAGCGCATGGGATTCGAACCCGACAGGGTGCGGAGCTGAGGAAACGCGCAAGCGTTTTCCAGCGCAGCACGCGAGGGCCGCAGGCCCGAAGCGAGAGCGGGCGGCGAAGCCGCACGCGACATCCCTCATCGCCCACCACTGAATTGGAAACGGTCCTCGCAAGGGGACCGTTTTTTGTTTGGGCCCAGCGCATGGGATTCGAACCCGCCAGCACGTCTGTCACAAAGGCCGTGGTCAAAAAATGGCAAAAATGAGTACTGCTACTTTGTTTGCAACATATAAAAAGACAGTATTTGCTTAAGTTACGCAACATATATCCATTATAAGGACTAACAGTTAGATCAAAATCGTGCATTCATCGCCATTTCGACTTGCTATCTGGCCTTATTAGTCCAAAATTGCTGCTACCAAATCGGTAACAGTACTCATATTTGATGTTTTTTGACCAGCAGGTCTCCCTGCCTTAGCAAATCTAAGGCAAAACGGGCTCCAGACCGCTGAATCATGCCGCATAGGGCACGTCCGCAGTCCGGAACCCGGTCCAAATTGAGTTATTGCACCGCGTTAGCCCAAGACACCCGACAGGATCTCGATCAGACTGTCCACGTCGGCTTCCTCGCAGACGAGCGGCGGCAAGAAACGCAGCGTATGAGCACCCGTAGCGTTAATCACGGCACCGGCGGCCAGCGCGCCGGCCACAACGTCGTGTGCATCACCCACAGTATCGTCCAGATCGCAGCCGAGCATCAGGCCACGGCCACGCACCTCTACCACATGCGGAAGCTTAGCCAGCGCCTGCTCCATATAGGCGCCCACCTTGGCAGCGTGCTCGGCATAATCGCCGCGCACAAGCGCGGAGAGCGTCGCGGCACACGCCGCGATGGCCAAGCAGCTACCGCCAAAGGTCGAGCCGTGGTCGCCCGGCTTAAACACGTCGGCAATCTCCTTCTTTGCCACGACGGCACCCATGGGCACGCCGTCGGCAATGCCCTTGGCAAGGCTCATGATGTCGGGCTCCACGCCATAGGTCTGGAACGCAAACGGCTTGCCGGAGCGGAAGATGCCGCACTGGACCTCGTCGGCGATAAGCACGGCGCCCACTTCGTGTGCCAGGTCGCGCGCTGCCGCCATAAACTCCTCGGTCATGGGGTGCACGCCACTCTCACCCTGGATCGGCTCGAGCATCACGGCACAAATCTCGCTCCCCAGCTGCTTAAAGATCGCACGCAGCTCGTCCACATCGTTGGGCGTGCAGGCCACAAAGCCACCCGGCAGCGGGCGGAAGCTGTCCTGCAGCCAATCCTGCATGGTGGCGGCAATGGTCTCGAGCGTACGGCCGTGGAAGCCGCCGCGCATGCACACGATGGTGTTGCCGCCATTACCGGCACGCTTGGCGTACAGGCGCGCGAGCTTCATCGAGCCCTCGTTGGCCTCGGCGCCAGAGTTGGCAAAGAAGGTCTCCCAAACCTGCTCATCCGCAGCCGGGGCACCAAGAGCAGCTGCCGTGGTCTCATCGCCGGCGACAATGGCATCGGCAAGCACGCGCGCACCATCTACGTCGTCGTTACCAAGCTTGGACAGCAGCGCCGCGACCTGTCCACGCTGCTCAATGTAGAAGTAATTGGAGACATGCATGAGCTTTTTGGTCTGAGCCTCGAGCGCCGACAGCACTGCCGGATTGCCGTGGCCCAGGCTGCACACGCCGATGCCGGCAAGAAAATCGAGGTATTCGCGGCCATCGTCGCCGGCGAGCTTCATGCCGAGGCCTTCGACAAACTCGACCGGAGAGCGGCCAAAGGTATGCATAACGTAATGGGATTCAAGCGATTGCTGAGCTGCAAGTGACATGGGATGCCTTTCGTTGGGCGCCAGACGGGGCGGGGCTATGGGTGTAGGAATGGGGCGGCTGCGGGTCAGCTAGACCGTCTGAAGCTTCTCGACCTCGTCAAGGTTCTCGGTCAGACGCGCAGCAAACGTCGAAAGCGGATGCGGATGCGTATCGAACTCGTAAGCCGTCTCGGTGGAATGGATCACGGTGCCGACGCCGGCATCGGTTAGCAGCTCCAGGAGCAGCGAATGCGGCGTAGTACCGTTAATGATGTGGGCACGAAATACGCCGCCGGTAAGCGCATCGACGGCCGCACGCAGCTTGGGAATCATGCCCTTATCGACCTCGCCGCCGTAGAGCATTTCGTTAACCTCGTCGAGCGTTAGGTTGGAGATAAGCGAGTCCTTGTCGCTAAAGTCCTTGTACAGGCCATCGACATCGGTCAAAAAGATCGCCTTATGCGCGTGGAGCGCCGCGGCAACGGCACCGGCGGCGGTGTCGGCGTTGATGTTGAAGAAACCGCCGTCCTCCCCCGCCGCGACGGTAGCTATGACGGGGATGTACTCGCTATCGAGTAAGCGCTCGATATAGTCGGTGTTGACGTGCGTCACTTTGCCCACGCGACCGAGCTCGGGGTCGAGCGGCTCGGCGATGAGCGTGCCGGCATCGCTGCCCGACACGCCCACGGCCAGGTTGCCGTGGTGGTTGATGGCAGCAACCAGCTCCTGGTTAACCTTGCCGCCCAGCACCTCGCGCACGATATCCATAGTCGCCGGCGTGGTCACGCGCTGGCCGTTCTTAAACTCGACGGGAATATCGTAATGGCTCAGCGCCTCGTTGATAGCCTTGCCGCCGCCGTGCACGATGACGGGGCGCATACCGATGATCTTGAGCAAAACGATGTCGCTCATCACGTCGCGGCGCAGCTGCTCATCAACCATGGCGGCTCCGCCATATTTGATAACAACCGTCTTGCCGGTCAGGTTCTTAATCCACGGCAGCGCTTCGAACAGCAGCTGCGCGGTTGCTTCGTTGGATTCGCTCGAACGACAATCGCGTGCGAATTTCATAATCTGCCTCGTCTTTCGTATCGTTATCGCGCCGTGCTCCGCTGTCCGCAATCGCGGCAAGATGCGCAGCGTGCCTGGAATCTAGGAACGGTAATCGCCGTTGATGGAGATGTATTCATGCGTGAGGTCGCAGGTCCACACGGTCGTTGCCGCGTCGCCTGCGCCCAGGTCGGCCGAGATCACGATCTCGGGCGCCTCGAAACGTCGTAGAGCCTCGTCCTCGTCAAAGGGAACAGTCAGACCATCGCGACAGACAGGCATACCCATCATGTCGATGGAAACGTCTTCCTGATTAAACTTCACGCCGCACTTGCCAAGCGCCATGGCAACGCGGCCCCAGTTGCAGTCGTGGCCGGCGATGCAGGTCTTAACAAGCGGCGAGTTGGCAACGGCACGAGCGGCGATATCAGCTTCCTCGTCGTTGGCGGCTCCGGTAACGTTGACCGTAACAAGCTTGGATGCGCCCTCGCCATCGGCGGCAATATTGCGCGCCAGGCTCTCGCACACCTCGTGCACGGCAAATGCCAACTCGTCAAAGGCATCGGAGCCCTCGACGATAGGCTCGGCATCTGCGGCAGCGGCGCCGGAGGCAAGCATGATGCAGGTGTCGTTGGTCGAGGTGTCGGAATCGACCGTTACCTTGTTAAAGGTCTGCTTGACGGTCGAGAGCAGCAGGGCATGAAGTGCCGCAGGCTCGACGGGGGCATCGGTGGTGATAACTGCGATCATGGTGGCCATGTTGGGCATGATCATGCCCGAGCCCTTGCACATTCCGCCCACCGTATAGACATTGCCCGCATGACCCGCAGCCTCGCTGACGTAGGACACGGCGTACTCCTTGGAGTGCGTGTCGGTCGTCATGATGGCACGAGCGGCATCGGCGCCACCGTGGGCGAAGAGCGCCTCGTAGGCAGCAGGAATGGCGGTCTCAAACGTGTCGATCGGCAGAATCTGGCCAATCACACCCGTGGAGGCAACCAGAATCTGCTGGGGCTCGCAGCCGATGACCTGCGATGCGATGCTGCACGTCTCGCGCGCGCATGCAAGGCCGGTCTCACCCGTGGCGGCGTTGGCATTGCCAGAGTTGACCGAAACGCCGGCGATGATACCGTAACCCTTGTCGGCACCGCCCAGGTTGGCACGGCTCACTTGCACGGGCGCCGCGCAAAAGCGATTGGTGGTAAACACGCCGGCACCGGGACAGGGTTTATCGGGCACGACGAGCGCGTAATCCAGACGCTCGGGGTTCTTGCGGAACCCAGCGTGGATGCCCGCAGCCTTAAAACCAGCCGCAGCCGTAACGCCGCCCTCGACGGCGCGAATCTTGATATCAAACAGCTCGGTATTCATCGTCTTTATGACTCCTTATGTCAAACAAAAAACGGACATCGGTTGGTGCGCCATGCCAGTCATAATCATGAGACCAGCTTAAGAGTGGCGCCCCACTCGATGCCCGACTACCAAATCGTTAACAATCGAATGTGCTACACCGGGCACGCCACTGTGGGCAAGCCTCGTCGCTCGTCAAAACCAAAGACGATGTTGGCGCACTGGACCGCCTGGCCTGCTGCACCCTTGCACAGATTGTCGATGGCGCCCGTCGCCACCAGAACGCCCGCGCGCTTGTTGAGCGCAAGGCCAATCTGGGCGGCGTTGGTGCCGACGACCGAAGCCGTCTTGGGCTGCTGGCCGGCATCGAGCACGCGCACAAAGGTGGCATCCAGCTCTTCGTTATAGCCCGATGCGATAACACCACCGTCGCGTACCAGCAC
>CAJKGV010000141.1:0-4945 GCA_905199455.1 Collinsella aerofaciens
ATCGAGAACTTTTGACAAAAAAAGGGGACGTGGAAACCACGTCCCCTTAGCATAAGCTCGAGTAGATTAACGAGCAACAATCACTACATGGCGATCAGGGTCAGAACCCTCAGAATGAGTATCGACCGCATCATTACCACGAAGTGCAATATGAACCAGTCGGCGCTCGTAGGCATTCATGGGCGGAAGCGAAACACTCTTGTGAGTGCGGATGGCGCGCTCGGCAGCAGACTGAGCCATGGAGGCAACCTTGTCCTGACGGCGGCTCTTGTATCCCTCGACGTCCACTACAACCGGATACCTAAAGCCAAGCTTGCGGCTCACCAGCAAAGAGAACATAACCTGAAGGGCATCAAGGGTGCGACCATGACGGCCAATGAGAACAGCAAGATCGGGAGCCGTTACATCCAAAATCAGCTCACCCTCGTCACCCTCATACTCATCGATAGGAGAGTTAGCGGCATCGAAGTGCGAAAGGATGGAACGCAGGATGGAAATCGCAACATCGGCAATGGTGTCGAGCTCCTCATCGGTCAGCTCTTCACCAGCCTTGTAGCGCTGTGCAATCTCGGGATAATCGCCCGCGACCTGCGGGGCAACCTCCTCAAGCATATCCTCGATGATCTCTTCAGACATAACGTACTCCAAAAGTTAGGTACCTAAATAAGATTGATATCCCACTACTTCTTCTTGTGCGGGCGCGGCTTCTTCTCTCGACGAGTGACCTCAACCTGCAGCGGCGCGTTCTTAAGACGCTCCTCCTCATCGGCCTTGGCCTTCTCGATAACCTTCTGCGTCACAAAAATCTGCTGGATAACCTGCCAAGCAGACGAGACGTCGTAGTACAGCAGAACACCAACGGGAAGGCTCCAGCCCATCCAAAGCATCATGACCGTCATGACAACAGCCATCATACGCATGCTCTGAGCCTGCTGGCCGGTCTGGTTGCGCGACATATAGAGCTGCGGAATCAGGGTCAGGACGGCGAACAGAATCAGGCAGACCAGCGCAGGCAGCGCAACCATAAAGCCATCGGCAAAGGAAGCGCTCGGCGTGGTGGTCAGGTCGGGCAGGATGTTGAAGAACGAGAACGTGCCGTCGTTAAAGTACTGCGGCAGGTTGCGCAGCAACGTAAACAGGGCGAACAGGACAGGCATCTGGATCAACAGCGGCAAACAACCAGCCATCGGGTTGAACTTGTTCTCGCTGTAGAACTTCTGCATCTCCTCGGCCTGGCGCTGAGGATCGTCGGCATAGCGCTCCTGGATCTCGAGCATCTTGGGCTGCAGCACCTGCATGCGAGCCGTCGACTTGGTCGACTTGAGCATAAGCGGCGTCAGCAGCAGACGGATGATGACCACCAGAATGATGATGGACAGGCCCCAGTCGACCGCAAAGGTCTGGATGAGCTTGAGCAGCTCGAAAAGGATGTTAACGATCCAATCCCACATGTAAGTTTTCCTCCGATAGCGAGTGCCCGCTAGGGCACAGGGTCATAACCGCCGACGTGCAGGGGATTGCAGCGAGCGATGCGCCTCACGGCAAGCCAGCAGCCTCTCAAAACACCGTGCTTCTCAATCGCCTGGATGGCGTATTGCGAGCACGTTGGGTAATAAATGCAGGCGTCAGGCAATAAGGGCGAAATAACCTGTTGATATATGCGAATAGGAGCGATGGCAACACGTCGCAAAACGTGATTGCTCATCGCTCCTCCCCGGCAACGCCGGCGCGCTTCATAAGCGAACGCAACGCCTTGTCCATCTCCTGCGGCGAGGAAACCCTCGTCTTGGGAGTTGCAAACAAGATGATGTCATAACCCGCAACGGGAAATCCGCAGCTGCGGGCGGCCTCGCGCATCACACGCTTAGATCGGTTGCGCACGACGGCACAACCGAGTCGCTTAGCACCAACGAAGGCGACCCTTCCGGAGTCGCCTTCGCCAACCGATTCACATATGGTCATTCGAATCAGAGGGTGATTGAAACGACGCCCCTGACTGAACACATGCTCGAAATCTTGCCGAGACTTAATAGTCTTCATGCGAGATGTGTGTATCGCTGCTAGACAGTGAGACGCTTGCGGCCCTTGGCGCGACGACGGGCGAGCACGGCACGACCACCCTTAGTGGCCATACGGGCACGGAAGCCATGGGTCTTGGCACGCTTACGCTTATTAGGCTGATACGTACGCTTCATCTTAAGTTCCTCCTGCTGCATTTCGAGTGTCCGCGGGGACGCGGACGCAGATATAGACACGTGAGCTTGAAGATTGTAGGGAAATCAATGTTCAAATGTCAAGAAATCAAAGGTAAAAGGTTGCGCAGTTCACACGGTTCCCCCATAAGCCAAGCTCGATTTAGCGGTACATGGCAACTTTTCACGATATTTCATCCAGTTTTCAACAGGTCATGTTGGCAATGTTGAGAACTTTTCGCCCGTTTTCCAAAGTTTTCAACAGGTTTTGAAAAGTTGTCGAAAGATGAGAAACATTGCGCGGTGAGCTACTATTTGTTCGAAACCTTTTGGAAGATTGCGAGCGGCATGTCTGATGACTTTTACACCATGGTCGATTCTGGAGACCCGGCACCCGACAACGAGCACATCACCGGCGTGCGCGAAGAGCGTGCGGAAGGCGAGCAGACGACCACGCAGGCGCCAAAAGCCATGTACGCCGCGCGTATCGCCGTCTATGACGACATGCTGTCGACACCGCGTGTGATCGTCATTGATCCGCAAGATGTCCGCACGTATTTGGAAGAGACGACCAACACCGTCTACCAGTGCATGAAAGAACAAGGTGGCCACATCTCGCTCATGGTCATCCGCGAGATTGTCGAAAACTTTATCCACGCGCACTTTGCCGAGCCCATCATCTCGATTCTGGACGGCGGAGACACCATCCGCTTTGCTGATCAAGGACCCGGCATCGACGACAAGGAACGCGCTTTCGACTTTGGCGTTACCAGCGCAAACAGCAAGATGAAGCGCTATATCCGTGGAACCGGAGCAGGGTTTCCCATGGTGCAGGAGTATTTGGAAAACGCCGGCGGTGCCGTATCCATCGAGGACAACATGGGCAACGGCACCGTGGTTACGGTAAGCCTGAACCCTAAACGGGTGCAGGAAATCGAGCGTGCCGGCGGACGCGGTGCTGCCGTGCGGCCCGAGACGGAGCAGCCCACATATCCCCTGCCGGGAGCTTTTGCGCAGCAGCCCATGGCAACGCAGCAGATGCAGCCCCCCGTGAGGCAGATGCAGCAGCCCGGAATGCTTCCCACACAAGAGCCCCAGGCGACATCGATGTCGATGCCGCCAAACATGCCAGAGGCCGTGCCGCTGGTGGATCAGGATGCAGCAGCAATGCAGCAGGCGACGGGCGCACCGGGTGGCCAGCAAATGGGCTATCAGCCGTACCAACAGGGATATCCATATCAGCAGATGCCGCCGCTGGGGTACGGCCAGCAGTTCCCGCAGCAGTACCAGCAGGGATATCAGCAGCCGTACCAGCAGATGCCGCAGCAGCAGTACAACCCCTGGGCCCAGCAGATGCCTCCGCAGCCTTACCAACAGTGGCCTCAAAGTTTTCAACAGCAAATGCCGCCGATGCAGAGTTCTCAACAACCAGCAGCTCAAATGATGTATTCTAATGCAGCAAATCAGTATGCGCAGCCACAACCGGACGTGTTCGTAAGCGATCGCGGCAACGCCGCGCTGGGCTATCTAGCGCAAAATCAAGCGTGCGGTGCAACCGATCTGGCGAGGGCGTTTGGAAACTCGGCCCCCACTTGGTCACGCACGCTCAATGACTTGGCGCAGGCCGGCTTGGTCATCAAGCATGGCCAGAAATACCATCTGACCGAACTCGGCGCCGCTCGCGTGCGAGCTCAGAGCTAAAGAATGGGAGAGACAGTGGACGAGGAAGCAAGCATCATCTTGGGGGATGCCATCGCCTTTTGCCAGCGCGACGGCCAAGATGCACGCCTCATCAACATGCTGGGGCAATCGCGGGCCATAAGCCTGACCGAAGATACGCTCACGATCGAGGCCCCCTCGCGCTTTGCCATCGCGCAGCTCAAAAAGCATCAGCCGACCATTGAGGCCTATCTGGAAGAAATCGCCTTTGCACCGATCGCGCTCGACATCGTGGCACCGCAAGGCGCCGCGACGGAATCCGCTGCCGCGACGGCGCCCGCCACGGCTCCCGCCGCTTCCCCGGCGGTGCCGGCCTCCGCAGGCAACGTGCCGACAATCGAGCACCAGCACAGCGATGTTTCCCGTGAAACCATGGCACCGTTGCCGACCGCGGCGGCGACGTCAACGAACGCACCCGTCACGCACATGCCCATCGCTCACGACGCAGCGGCGGGCGCGGATTCGGGCATTGCAATCAAGAACACGCTCTCGGCCGATGATTTTCGTCGCATGATGAACCAGATGAAGGGCAGAGCGCCGACTAAATCCACGCAAGCTGCGACCCCCGCCTCATCCATGCCAGCACCGACCGTGCCGGCCGAGCAGAATACGGATGGAGCCCCGCTCGCCGCGAACTCAAAATTTACCTTTGAGAACTTTGTCTACGGCCCCGAGAACAGCCATGCCTATCGCTCGGCACTCAAGTTTGCCGCCCTCGCGGACGAGCGCGGCACGTGCACATCGCTGTTCATCTACGGCAAATCGGGCCTGGGCAAGACGCACCTGTTACTTGCCATCAAAAACGAGCTCGCCGAAAAGTCGCCCGAGATCAAGGTCAAGTATGCCAACTCCCAGGCATATCTGGACGACCTGATGACCGAGTTCGACCGCCAAAAGAAGAGCAACGCTCCCATCATGCAGGCGTACCACGGCGTGGACGTGCTCATCATCGATGACATCCAAAACATCATCGGCAAGCGCGCGAGCGTGGACTACTTTTTCCAGCTCATGGACGAGTTCATCCGCAACAACAA
>CAJKGV010000142.1:0-4905 GCA_905199455.1 Collinsella aerofaciens
CCGACTCGGTGGACTTCGGGTTCTAGGTCTACGTTGAATTGGTCTTTGACGGTTGCCTGGATGTGGCGGATGAGTTCGTTGACGTCGGCGGCGGTGGCGTGGTCGGCGTTGACGATGAAGCCGCAGTGCTTCTCGCTCACCTGCGCGCCGCCAACGGCGTGTCCTCGCAGGCCGGCATCCATGATGAGTTTGCCGGCAAAGTAACCCTCGGGGCGCTTGAAAGTGGAGCCGGCACTCGGCATGTCGAGCGGCTGCTTGTCCTCGCGGCGCTGGCGGTAGTCGTCCATGTCGGCCTTGATCATCGCGGCGTTGCCCGGGGCGAGATTGAAGGTGGCCGAAAGCACGATAAAGCCGTCATCGGCGATGCGGCTCTTTCGATAACCCAGGTTGAGCTCGTCGACATCGAACTCGATGATATTGCCGCTGCCGCGGGTGCCGTCGTCGAGCTGGCGAGCGGGTTTGTAGACGCGCACGGACTCCAGCACATCGGCCATGCAGGCACCGTAGGCACCGGCGTTCATGTAGCAGGCGCCGCCGACCGATCCGGGGATGCCCGAGATGGGCTCCATGCCGGTGAGACAGGCCTCGGCTGCCGCGGCTGCGACATCGGAAAGCAGCGCGCCGGCTGCCGCCGTGACGTGCGTGCCGTCGACCGTAATGTCGGAGAGGCCTTCGCCCAGCGCCACGACGACGCCGCGGATGCCCTTGTCGCCGACGAGTAGGTCGGAGCCGTTGCCCACGATGGTGAGGGGCAGATCGCAGCGATAGCAGGTATCGAGCGTGGCGACGAGGCCCTGCTCGGTATCGGGCGTGACAAAGACGTCGGCCGGGCCGCCGATCTTAAACGTGGTGTGCTCGCGCATGGGCTCGCTCATCAGTACGTTGTCCTCGCCGGCAACGCCAGCAAGCGCGCACAGCAGGTCCTCGTTAAAAAAATCGTTTTCGTGCATACTAATAGCCGCCTTTTGGTGGTCGTTGTCATCAATCGATTGCAATATACCCCACCCGGACGGATTTGGTGCGCTGGCGGCGATAAAACAGCCGTCTACCGGATTGGTAAAGTGTTTATCACCGAGGTAGAGGGGTAGTCGCTATACTTTCAAGAGATTGCGCGTAAACCCGGAAGGAGCGAGATGGCCAACAAAGTCACCCTCAAGCAGATCGCCCAGGAGGTGGGGCTTTCCCCCTCGTCGGTCTCGCTTGTGCTCAATAATCGGCCCTGTCGCATCTCGGAAGAAAACCGCAAGCTCATCAAAGAGGTCGCGGCGCGCAACCACTATGTTCCCAACCAGATCGCGCGCAGCCTGGTCATGCGCGAGTCGCGCACGCTGGGCCTTATCGTCCCTAACATCGAGAGCCGCTTTTTTGCCTCGCTCGCCGGTAGCCTGGAAAAGCGCTGCCGCGAGGACGGCTATGCGCTCTTCATTACCAGCTCGGGCGGAAGCGCCGATGACGATCTGGAGCTGCTGCGCCAGCTGGTAACGCGCGGCGTTGATGGCGTCTTCCTGGTCGTGGGCGACGAGTTCTCCGACGACCGCGCCCTGCGCGAAGAAGTCAGCCATCTGCCTATCCCTGCCGTGATGGTCGACCGTGCCATTGAGGGGCTCGAGTGCGACAAGGTGATGTTCGACCACGAGATGGGTGGCTACATGGCCACTCGCTATCTGATCGAGCAGGGCCACCGTCGCATTGCCTGCTTGGTTAACGCGCGCCGTTCCAATACGGGGCGTAAGCGACTTGCCGGCTATGAGCGCGCGCTGCGCGAGGTTGGCCTGCCTATCGACGCACGTTTGGAGTTTGAGAGCGAGTACTACATTCCGAGTGCCTACGAGGCTTCGGAGGCGGTACTCGCAACCGACGCCACCGCCGTGTTCGCAAGCTCGGACAACATTGCCCTCGGTTTGCTCAAGCGCCTGCACGAGATGGGGAAGAGCATCCCGGGCGATATTTCGGTCGTAAGCTATGACAACTCGGCGGCCGACGTTCTCTTTGAGCCGGCGCTGACCGCGATCGAGCAGGATCCTGGTGTCCTTGCGGAGCATGCTTTTGGCTGCATGTCCAAGCGTCTTGCCGGTAGGGGCGGCAGGCGTGCCGAAGAAGTCGTTCTGGAGCCGGCGCTTATCGTGAAGGGCAGCGTGCTCGATCTTACCGAATGTAGCTAAGCGTACTTGTTTGTTTGCATAGATTGCATGCGGAGTGTCTGCTATTTGCCGGCGGGGCCGGGGTGTCTGCCTTGTTTTGAGAAGTTCGCGGAGCCCACTTCTCAAAACAAGGCAGACACCCCGGCCCTCGTCCGTGAACTCTTCCGCTGGGCGAGCCATAGACGCCACGCACCGATGCGATAAAGCAGTGGCTTGAAATTGGTGCTATATTCAGCATGAGTTGTTTAATGCTAGTACGGGAGGCTGATATGGGGCTGTTCAAGAAGAAAAACCCGCAGGATGCCTTTGATCCCGATGTGTTTACCATCACGGATACGATTTTGGACCCGCCACGGTTTACATTTTTGCCGGCCATCTACCAGGATGCCACGCGCCGCAAGTGGGCCGTGCATCAGCGCGGCGGCGAGCCGAAGATTTTTGACTATGCGGACGTGCTGCAGTGCGAGATTGTCGAGACCGGAAATCCCGAGGATGTGCCGGAGGTTAGCAAGCGCGAACTAGCTCAGCAGATTTTGATTAATCCAGCTCAGGCTACCAGAAACAACGCTGCCAAGCGTAATATGTGCCTTGGTATGGGTGTCATCGTTGCCGTGCAAACCGGCGAGGATGAGATTTCGAAGCTTGAGATTCCGGTGACCGCGGGCGAAGTCAAGCGAGACTCCGGCCTATATCGATCGTATCGGAACGTTGCGGAGCAGATCAAAGAAGCCTTCGACGCCATGGGGCGTCCGGAGCAATGATGCCCGCAGCATCAAGCGGTTGAGGAGCCTTGTCCATGTCGAGTGAACCATATGCGATTCCGCCCAAAGATCGCGCCTTTGAGGGCATTCTTTGGTATATCAAACATTATGACCTGCAGGGTGGTGACCGGCTGCCCGCCGAGCGTGTGCTCTGTGAAGAGCTGGGCGTGTCGCGCACGGCGTTGCGCGCTGCGATCACGCGTCTTATTTCGTGCGGAACTTTGGAAAGCCGCCGCGGTTCGGGCACCTATGTGTGTCCTCCCAAACCGCTGAATATCTTTCAGGAAACATGGAACTATACGCAGGCGGTGGAGAGGGTTGGCTCAAAGTCGACCGCGCGCCTGGTTTGGTCCAAGGTCGTGTATGCCGATATCGATCTTGCCCAAAAAGCCCAGATCGACCTGGGCATGCCGCTCTTCTGCATTCGGCGCGTGCGTGTGGTCAACGGTTCCCCGGCATCGATCGAGACGGCTTACGTCAATCTGTCTTTGTGCCCCTCGCTTCCCGATCACGATTTTGAGCAGGAAAGCCTCTACGACGTTTTGCTCAAGGAGGGGAATGTCCATGTGACGCACGGCAAGGAGCATATTTCCATCAGCCGTCTGAACGCCGACGAGGCCAAGTTGCTGGGCGCTCAGGAGGGCACGCCGGTGTTTTACAAAGCTTCGCACGAGCGTGACGAGAACGATGGCTTTGTCGAGTATTGCAAGTCCGTGATTCTGCCGACCAAGTATCGTTTTGCCGATAACGGCGAGGCAGACGGCGTTGCGACGAAGGTGGGTGTCGAATGGCTGATGCAGTAGAAGACTTGCCGGTTTACAAACAAATTCGCCGCTGCATTGCGGAGCGAATCGAGCGCGGCGACTACCCGACGGGCTCGATGATTCCGTCCGAAAACGAGCTGGCCGAGGAGTTTGGCACGACACGCCTGACAATCCGAAGCGCCATGGACGAGCTGGTCAAAAGTGGCCAGATTCGTCGCGTGCAGGGCAAAGGCGCCTTTGTGGGACACAAGTGGTTTGACGAGCACGAACGCAAGGGCGGCTTCCGCCAGTCGGTTTTGGCATCGGGCGCGACGCCGTCGGTGCGCATCCTGGCGCGCTCCAAACGCTACGCCGGCCCGTATTATGCCGACTTGTTTGGCATCGCCGAGGACGATCTGCTTTACTCGGTGCGCCGCCTCAACTGCATCGATGGTGAGCCCGTATCGATCGAGATGACACTGATTCCGTGCCTGCTGTTTCCGGGCATCGAAGACGTGGACATTTCGGTCTTCAGCCTGTTCGAGACCTACGATATGTTGGGACGCAAGCCAGATCAGTCGGTAGAGAAACTCGATATCGAGGCGCTGGGCGCACGCGATGCGAGTTTGCTCAATCTTGAGCCGGGCGATCTGGCGCTCGTGCTGGAAGGCCTGACCTATGACTCGAGTGGGCAGGCAATCGAGCATGCCAAGTCTTTTACCCGCGGCGACGCCGGCGGATATACCTACAACTATTAGCGTCTAGAGCGTCCCTGCGCATGGCGGGGGCGCTCGTTTTTACGGATATATGTCGCTTGACCGATGAGCGGCAAAAACTGACCGTCTACCGAGAGGGGAGGATGAAATCAAAAAATCGGTATTAAAAACGGCTAACCTGTAATCGTTCACTGGTATTAAGAACCTTTGAATTGTTGAGCTTGGGGCCAAGATGTCCACAAGGTTAAGCGGCGAGACGGGGCGGCAAGCCTGTCCATTCCGTGCGACAATTCAAACTGCTCGTGAAAGGAGCGGGAATGAAGGAGACCGAGAAGATCGAGATCATGCACTTCGACCAGGAGGGCTACCTCGAGGACGGCAGGAACGTCTACGAGGCCGGCAAGCGGATGACCGCCCTGGCCGACCGCGTGCACGAGGAGGGCTACGACGCCGTCTTCCTGATGGGCGTCGGCGGCACCTGGGACGAGTTCATGCAGCTCGAGTACCTCATGAACAAGTTCGGCGACCGCGACCTCGAGGTCTA
>CAJKGV010000143.1:0-4862 GCA_905199455.1 Collinsella aerofaciens
TCATGGCCGCACGGTTGAACGGCGAGGTCGGGCGCCCGGGGAAGCTTTACAGGAGACCGTTGTCCTGAAGGACCTTCTTAATCGCCTCGACGTTCTCGCCGGTCATGGCCTTCACCGGGCGCGGCATGGTCGGGCTGTCGAAGATGCCCATGAGGTTCATAGCGGTCTTGAAGGCGCCGACGCCACCGGCATAGCCCTGGACGCCCGAGGTGACATCCCAAATGTGCGAAATCTCATTGAGGCGATCCTGCTCGGCCTTGACGGTAGCCCAGTCACCAGCCTGAGCGGCCTTCCACTGACGCACGTAGCCCTCGGGCTCAACGTTGGCGAGACCCGGGACGGAACCGTCGGCGCCACCGAGGTAGGCGCCGTCGACAACAACCTCGTGACCGGTGAGAATGCTCATCGGATGGCCGTTCTTCTCGTTCTCCTGAACGAGGTAGCGGAACGAGATGTCATCACCCGAGGAATCCTTGACGCCGGCCAGAACGCCCTCGGCGCCGAGCTTGGCAAGGAGCTTCCAGGGGAGCTTGGTGTGAACGCAGACGGGAATGTCATAGGCAAAGATGGGCAGGTCGAGCTCCTCATGCAGGATGCGGAAGTGCTCCTCAACCTCGGTCATGCCCTGCAGGGCATAGAACGGGCAGGTGGCGACGAGGGCATCGGCGCCCAGCTCCTGAGCGACCTTGCCGTGCTCGATCATGCGCTCGGTCTCGGTATCGATGATGCCGACCAGAACGGGCACACGGTGGTCGACGATACGAACGGCCTCGGCGATAATCTGGCGACGACGCTCGTCGGTGGAGAAGACGACCTCGCCCGAGGAGCCCAGGAAGAACAGGCCATCGACGCCGGCATCGATCATGCGGTTAATGCTGCGCTCAAAGGAGGCAACGTCGAGCTGGTGATCTTCGGTATCGGGAACAACGACGGGAGGGATAACGCCGGTGAATTTCTGAGTTGCCACAAGAATCTCCTTAGTTGTCTGGCGGGCGACCCTGTGCCACCCACTCTTGTTGGCAGTGTTCAGGCCGTCTAGGCCAAAGAACACGAGTAGAACGTTTGGTTAAAGAAGTCGACGACTTCGTTTTCGAACGCATTGATGCGCTCGTGAGCGTATTTGGCATAGATGATATGCCTCCGGTCACACTCAAGACCGTTGAATACGGCAAACTGACCCTTGGGGTCGCTCACGGTATCCATGAGCGATGTGCCCATGAGCACCGATCCGCGCACCCGAGACGACAGCGCCTCGAGGCCGCCAGGAAGCGGATTGGCAACCGCCGTGCAGGCGAGACCCCGCTCGTCCAGAGCAGAAACCGCCAGCGCGACTCCGCCGCCTAGACCCTCGCCCCATGCAAAGATGCGGTCGGGGTCCATGCCATCAAGATTGCGCGCCACCTTCGCCAGCGCGCAACCCCAACGGACGCGCTCGACAAAAGCGGGCGAAGAAATCCCCCGCTGCAGGTCGTCCGCACCAGCAACATCGTCATCCAGCGCGAGGACGGCATACCCCATGGCGGCAAATCTCGTCATGTGATGCCAGCCGCGCACAGGCCGATCGATGTCGTGGAACATCAGGCACAGCGGCACGCGCTCAGATACTCGGGCACGACCGACAGGCTCGATCAAACGAGCGTGAATCGCATCGTCACCGAGCTCAAAGGAGACCTCCGAGTAACGGGCGCAGGGGTTAACAAAGTCAATCGCCGTAATGGCCAGGCCTTGAATCTCAAGATTCGAAGCGCATGTCTCTAAATCAGAAACATCTGCTTGGACATCACCGCGCCAGTCCCGATATTCTGCGAGCCTTGACGAAACCGTTCCAGGAATTCCCACGAGCTCGGGGACAATCAGCCCATTGACATTGCTCTCGCACTTAGACATGAGCCTCCCCTCCCTTGCAGAAAAACGGAATGATCAAATCGTCAAAATCCTGAATCTCCTCGTGGCCAAAGCCTTCAAAGAACTCATGACGCTTTTCGCAGGTCAGGTTGTTATAGACCGCAAACTGCGTCGCTGGCGGACAGACGATATCGGCTGTGCCAGTGCCAAACAGCACGGGGCATTTGACCATAGGGGCAAAGTTCTTGGAATCGAAGTACGCCAGCTTGGCATAGGCTTCGTCAATACGACTCGAGTCCTCGTCAAACCAGCGAGACCAATAGCGCAGGCCCTCGTAGGCAATGTCGTCGGCACCCAAATCCCAGACCAGGCGGAAATCTGACAGGAAGGGATAGAGGATGGCGGCGCGATTGATAAGCTCTCTGTTAAGCGCACAGGTCGCAATGCCCAAACCGCCGCCCTGCGACGCGCCGTTCACAAACACACGTGCAAGATCGATGCCCTCGAGCTCGCGAACGATGCGGCACAGGATGCGAATATCTTGGTGCAAGCGGACATAGTAGAGGTTGGCCGGGTCGCCGTCGATGCCGGCGACGATATGCCCGGCAACCGTTGTGCCCTCAAATCCACCAATGTCCTCGGAGGGACCTCCTTGGCCGGGGCAGTCGAGGGCGATGAGTGCCATGCCCATGCCCGCAAACGACGCCTGCTCAAACCAGCTCCGGCTTGCACCCGGATACCCATGGAACTGAAGCACCAATGGCACGGGCTCGTCCGAGACGGGTTTAAGGTACTTGGCATGCAGGCGAGCGCCACACATGCCGGTATACCAGAGGTCGAAAAGTTGACAGGTCGCGGCATCGGTGACCGATGCCGTGTCGATCGCATAGTCAAGCCCGACGGCGTCGGCCTCGGCCATGCGATCCTTCCAAAAGAGATCGAAATCTGATGGACGGGGCATGGCGCCTCGATATTCACCAAATTGATGTTGTAGCTCCTGAGCACTTGGCATGGCTCGTGAACCCAACCTTTCGAAATCGCAACGGAGGTGCGCCCGGCAAGGGAACCGGGCGCACGGGAGGGAAAGCGAGGCTACTCGCCGAGCTTGGGATGCAGCAGCGACGGCGCAGCGCCGAGCAGCATCTTGGTGTAGGGGTCCTGGGGGTGCTGGAAGACCTGCTTGGCCTCGCCCTGCTCGACGATCCTGCCGCCATTCATAACGATGATGTCGTCAGAGATATAGCGGACCGTCTGGATGTCATGGCTGATGAACACCATGGCCAGGCCGAGCTCCTTCTTAAGGTCGGTCAACAGGTTCAGAATCTGTGCGCGGACCGAAACGTCCAGAGCCGAGGTGGGCTCGTCGGCGATGATGGCATCGGGGTTCAGCGACAGGGCACGGGCAATTGCGACGCGCTGACGCTGGCCGCCCGAAAGCTGACCGGGAAGAACCTCGGCGGCGGAGCTGGGCAGACCGGTGAGCTCCAGGAGCTCCTTGACGCGCTTCTCCTGCTCGGCCTCGGTACCCAGGTTGTGGACGCGCATGGGGTCGAGCAGCTGCTCGCGAACGACCATGCGGGGATTGAGCGCCGTGGCCGGGTTCTGGAACACGACCGAGATGACGCGACCCATGTGGCGACGGTCCTCGGCGGTACGTTTGGTAACGTCCTTGCCCTTAAAGTAGACCTTGCCGCTCGTGGGGGCCTGCAGGCCGCACATGACGTTGGCGGTGGTGGACTTACCGCAACCGGACTCGCCGACGATGCCGATCGTCTGACCGGGCATGAGCTTAATCGTTACACCCTGGACGGCGTGAACCAGGTTGGGGTGCAGAATCGAGCCGGTACGGGTCCTAAAGGTGACGTGGACGTCTTCAAGGAAGATGATCGGCTCGACGCCGTTGACTGCGGTCTCGCTCATCTACATCACCTCCGCGTGAGGGGTCAAACCATTTGCCTTGAGCACCTCATCGGGGAGCTCGGAATAGAAGTGCTCGGTGCCGGGCACGCGCTTGAAAACCGGACGGGTGTCCAGGCCAATGCGCGGATGACTCGAGCGGGGCGCGAAGCGATCGCCCTTGGGGAAATCGCGCGGGCTCGGAACGGCGCCGGGCACCTGGTGCAGGCGGCCCGAACCGCTCTCGATGGACAGGACGGAACCCAGAAGACCGCGAGTGTACTCGTGGATCGGGTTGGTGAGCAGCTCCTTGGTGGGCGCCTGCTCGATAACCTGACCGGCGTACATAACCGTGATGTTATGAGCGACCTCGGCGACCAGTGCCAGGTCGTGCGAAACGAAGATCATGGCAAAGCCGAGCTTGGCCTGAAGGTCGTTAAGCAGCTTGATGACCTGCTTCTGGACGGTAACGTCCAGAGCGGTCGTGGGCTCGTCGCAGATGACCAGCTTGGGGTCGCGGGTAAGGGCCATAGCGATCAGAACGCGCTGACGCTGACCACCGGAAAGCTCATGCGGATAGCTCTCGAGCGTACGCTTGGGGTCGAGGCCCACGAGCTCCAGGAGTTCCTCGGCGCTGCGGGTGCCGCCGCGCTTGGTGAGCTGCTTCATCTGGGCAGAGATGAGCATGGAGGGGTTGAGTGAGGACAGGGCGTCCTGATAGACCATAGCGATATCGGTACCGCGCAGGCCGAACCACTCCTTCTTGCTCATCTTGAGCAGGTCGCGGCCCTCCCAGAGGACCTCGCCGGAAAGGTGCTCGTCATCGTCGGTCAGGCCCATGATGGCCAGCGTGGTGATGGACTTACCGCAGCCGGACTCACCGACCAGGCCCATGGTCTGGCCGGGACGGACATCAAAGTTGACGTGGTCGACGACGTTGATATCACCGTGGTGCTCAAACTGGATGCAGAAATCACGGACCGAAAGGATCGGCTCAACGGACTCATCGGGCACATGGCGGTCGTTACGCTTGAGCTCGACATCGCGCAGGGCGCCAAGACGGGCGGACAGGGACTGAGCCTGCTCCTTGTAAGCGCGAACGGGGTCGGAGACCAGCAGGT
>CAJKGV010000144.1:0-4734 GCA_905199455.1 Collinsella aerofaciens
GCGCGAGGCGGTGCTGGTCGCTGCCGCGGGTCGCTCGGTGGTCGATGCTCTGACCGCGCGAGTGAAGGGCGCGGTTGGAGCGGGCGGCCCGGCGCGAGTGTCGCTCGGCGAAGTGTCCGAGATGATCGATGTTGTGCGCTTGGGTCTTTCGGCCGGCCTTTCGTTCGATGCGGCGCTTGAGGTTTTTTGCGCCAATCGCCGATCGACGTTGGCGCTCCGCCTTGAGCGAGCCTGCATGGCATGGCGGGTGGGCGTAGGGACGCGAGAGGATGAGCTTCTGGCAGCCGCGCGCGACCTGGATGTGCGGGCGCTCGAGACCTTTGCCATTACAGCGGGGCAGGCGCTTGCCCTCGGTGCCCCGCTTGCCGAGACGCTGGCGGCTCAAAGTCGCGAGATTCGCGCGGCCCATCGCGCTGCAGTCGAGCGCGAGATTGAGCGCGCGCCGGTCAAGCTGCTGATTCCCACCGGCACGCTCATCTTGCCGGCGTTGCTTCTGTCCATATTGGGCCCGCTGCTGGGAGCAGGCGGGATGATGTAGGGAGGAATACATGAATACGATGACTGACGTTGCTGGCAAGGTCTGGAGCTGGGCGTTTTGCCAGTCAATTCACGCTCGCCAGCGTGCCGAGGAACTGCTGCGGGAGGAGAGCGCGCAGGGCACCACCGAGTACGCCATCCTGGTCGGTGTGCTCGTGGTGATCGCTATCATTGCCATCGTCGCATTTAAGGGCAAGGTCCAAGATCTATGGAGCGCTATCAGCGAGGGCATCAACAGCCTGTAGAGGGCGCCCGTCCCGTCGGCGCGTTGCTGGTGCTCGCCTGTGCGGTCGTGGCGGTGGCAGTGGCGGTTTGGGGGCTTAACGCAGCACGGCAACAACGTTTAGGGGTTGCCGCGGATGCGGGCTCGGGTTCGGCTGCGGCGTCTCAAATAGACGATGCGCGAGACGCGGACGATGCGAATGCCGCCGTCACGGCGCAAACGTTCTTGCAAGCACTCGACGAGCGAGCGGACGCTGCAACGGGTTCATCTGCAAACAATGCCGTCGCTGTTCGTCTCGCATGGTCCGAGTGCCGACCGATGACCGAAGCGGCGGCGGATATGCTGCGTGCCTATCGCGAGGTGCCCACGGCGCAACTTGCTCTGAGCGGCTATCTCGACATCAAGGGCAACGTGTGGGGCGCCATCGTGCGTGACGGACGCGGCTGGGTCGATATGGTGACGGTTGCCGCGGATGCTGGTGATACTTCGTGTCGTCTGCGCGTGGTCCGCCTGACCCCGCAGACAACGAACTCAAAGGAGGGGTCGTGAAATGCATGATGTCCTGCGTGAGGAATCTGCCCAGGCAACGGTCGAATACGCCATCGTCACGGTGGCACTGCTTTCCATCGTGCTGGCGATCGCAGGGCTTTGGCGTGCCGGTGCCGATGGGCGCTTGGCGGCGCTGGTCGAGCGGACGGCGTCTCACGGCGTCACCTCGACATCGGTTGTCGACGCTGCTGCGGGTGCTAAGGACATCGTGCTCTATTGATGTCACGCGCGAGGACCGGGCGCAGTCTACGGTCGAGGCGGCATTCCTACTGCCGACGTTTCTGACGCTCGTCCTGTTGGCGCTGCAGCCGGTGTGCCTGCTCTATACACGCGCGGTCATGGAGTCTGCCGCCGCCGAGACCGCGCGGCTCATGACCACGACGACGGTGGGGGATGACGAGGATATTAAGGAGTTTGCCCGCCGCCGTCTTGCCGCGGTTCCCGACGTTTCGATTTTCCATGCCGGCGGGCCCCTGTCGTGGGATATCGAGCTTGGTCGGGCCGATGCGGGCGGCGTCTCGTCCGTTTCCGTTACCGGCGAGGTTAAACCGCTGCCCGTGATCGGTGCGTTTGCGCAGGCTATGGGTAGCACGGGCCATAACGGCTATGTCGAGCTTAAGGTCGACGTCTCGTATCGATCGCGTCCCGAGTGGCTGGAGGGAGATTATGATTCATGGATTGCTGCATGGGATTAAGCGCTGCCTGTTGAAGGTGACGAGGGGGCTTGCGGGCCGTTGCCGACCGCGTGCTCGCTGCAAGCGAGGCGGCTTTATGGGTCGAGCCGGGATCGACCTGTTTATCGAAAACGGTGCCTATACCACGCTCTCCTCTGCGGTGGTCATCTTGGTGGTGCTCACGTTGCTGTTTTCGTCGACGGCGGCGATATGGAGCATGTCGCGTGCCGGGGACACCCAGGTGGCTGCCGATAGCGGCGCGCTGGCAGGCGCCAATGTGGTGTCGTCCTACCATACGGCTGCGACGGTGGTGGATGCGAGCATTTTGAGTTTGGGCCTGGCGGGGTTTGCCACGATCGGCACCGGCTTGGTCGCCATCCTTATTCCGGGTGCCGAGCTTGCCGCGGGCGATATGGTCGACTCGGGAGTCGAGATCATTAAAACGCGCAACAAGTTTGCCAAAAGCGCCTCCAAGGGCTTGCAGAAAATCGAGACGGCTCTACCGTATCTGGTTGCCGCGCGAGCTACGCAGGCCGTGTCGGCGCAGGATACCGAGGGTGCGACCTATACCGGTACGGCGCTTGCCGTGCCCAGGACGTCCGAGTCGGATTTCGTTGCGCTCGAGGGGTCCGAGATCTCGACCGATGCGATGAAAGACACATCGAAAGATCTGGAACGCGCGGCAGATGAGCTGCAGAAAGCCTCAGAGGAGACGGCGAAAGCAAAAGAACGCGCCTGGCTTGCGGATTGCGGCGGGTCGGTTCCGGCTTCGGCCGGTAGCTGTTCATGCATGTGGGAGCGCGCAGGCAGTTTGACTGAGCTCTCAGGTGAGCAGAACAAGCATTACGTCTCGAGTATTGACTGGGAACCGCAAATTGCCCTGAATCGTGCGAAGGCGTATTACCGAGAGCGCCTGGCGAATGAGAGACCGCTTGGCGAGAGTCCGGAAAAGCAAGCAGATTCTGCTGCGCGAAAGGCGTTTTTCGCCTATGCGAGCGAAGAAGTTGAGCGGGCAAATATAACTGAAGAGGACGGCAAGGTTTCCGCCTATATCCCCTTCCTTCCGCGAAATCCAGATGAGGCGCGGACGACTGAGCTCTATACCGACGCACGCTGGCCAACAAGTGTTAAGGGCGATGTTGCATATTTGCATTACGGAACAGACTGTCCTAATTACAAAAAGGGAACACCCGGTGGGTTGGCGTCTGTTTCGGCTTTTGACGGTCACGAAATGTGCGACGAATGCCATTTTGGTGTCTCGTCTTTGGGCTATGTTGCGATTGCAACGACTTCTATCGAGAGTGGCTTCGAGTACCACTTCGACGAGTTCAAAAATGCCCTGGAGAAATACGTTGAATGCCGCAACAAAGAGCTCGAGCTCATGCGCCAGACAGAGGACGAGGCAGACCGTGCGGGCAATGCGTTTGACGAGGCCATTAAAGCGCTTTCGGGCGAGCGTCCGCGTATCGCCCCGCCCGGCCGCAATGGCGTGGTTGCCCTTGCGGTTTCGGGTGCCATCTCGAGCCCCGATGAGCTCAACTCTTCGTTTAACACGACAGTCAGGCTTGGCGATCGCGGCGCGATCTCTGCTGCGGTGCTGGCGCCCGATGACGCGACGGCGCAGAACAACGTTCTCTCGCGGTTTTTCTCGACGCTGGAGGAGCGTTCGGGTGGCGTTGTCGGCGTACTCGATGACGTCATGGATGTTTGGGGACGGCTGCTTGTGGGATACGGAGACATCCAAGGCTCGGCCGACGAGCTCATGGACGAGATGATCGATGACCTGGGAGGGAACAGTGGCGCGCTGGGCTCCATTGCGTCGTGGCTCGGCGATACCGTTTCGGCGTCCGTGGCGGCGCTGGGCTTGGAGCCGTGCGACTTGCGCCTACGAAAGCCGGTGCTGACCGACACCGCCAATGTCATCAAGAGCCCGGGGTCTGACATCACAGGTCTTTTTAAAGTGCAGGACAAGCTACGAAGTATTCCGCTGGGCGTGACCGACCCCAAGGCGCTTTGCGAGGCGCTGGAATATCAAGTCGAGCGCACTATCAGCGGTGCGGTGTTCACGCTAGCGGAGATTCCGCTGCCCGGCGGCGGTTCCATCCCACTTACCGTCGATGTTGCCACGCTGGCGGGTGCCCTGGGCGGTGGGTCGTAATGGGCATCCGCAAACGCCTGCGCGAGGAGCGCGCCCAGGCGACGGTCGAGATGGCCGTGGTCACGCCCGTCCTGCTGGTTCTGGCGCTTATCGTGTACAACGTCATGGTCTTTGCCGGTGCGGTCGCACGCTTCGACCGCGTGGTGCCCGATATCGTGCTAGCGCATGCCGTGGCGCCGAGCGGGGAGGGCGATGGCAGCTCCATCGATTCCTCCGCGACCGTTCAGGCTCAGATCCAACATGCCATGGAAGGCTATGACTTGCAGATCGAGGTCTCGAGCGAGCAGGGTGCGACGACATCGGATGGCGGTCTGCTTTCGCTTTCCGGCACGTTTAGGACCTATACCTGCACCATGCGCTACGAGCCGTGGCCGAGCTCGCTCAGCATCGCCGGCGTTTCGCTGGGGGCACCGGCGCAGTTGTCGCACGAGCGCGCAGTGACAGTCGATCCGTGGCGTCCGGGGGTGGTTATGTGACCGCGGCCTCATCCTACATTGCCTACGCGCGGGCGCTCAACAGGCTGGGTTGGACGCCTGCCGAGTTTGTGGTGGCGGAGTCGTTTGCCGTGCGCCTGCGCGGCATGCTGGGACGGT
>CAJKGV010000145.1:0-4711 GCA_905199455.1 Collinsella aerofaciens
ACCACCACAGGTGCGGCCCCTCGGCATCAAACGAAGCATCAAAGCCCTCGGACGCAGCGGCAAACGCCTCGGCGGACGACGAGCCCACCAGCGCGACATCGCAGCAATCAAAGCCGCTCGCAAACGCATCGACAAAGTCGTCCGCAAAGGCCACCAGGCGGTCACCGGGACGCACAATCCCCAGCTGCGACAGCCCTGCCGGCACATGCAGGGCCGCAACAAGACGCGCCTCACGCGCGCCGGCCCTTGCAGCCCAGGCCTCTTCTAGCTGTTGCACATCCACGTGGCACCGTCCCTTCATAAGCAAAAACCCACGATGCGGATGTTTCCCGCATCGTGGGCAACGGCTGCAGTATAGCGCCGATATGCGACGAATCGCCTAGATGTTGAGCGCGTGGTAGGTCACATTCGCGCCCGGAGCGTCAACGGTCACGCCATAGGCCTCGGGATAGATGCGCGGCGAAAACACGAGAGAGCCATCGTTCACAAACACCTCGACCGACGAGACATCACCAACAATGCGCACGTTACAAACCTCGTCGACGGGCTCCCAACGCACGGTACGACCGCAGCCGGCAGAAGCGCGACCCTCATCGATAAATCGCATCTCAAAGCGTGAGGGCAGGTTGCCCTCGGCGGGCACAAACGCCAGCTTCAGCCCGCCATCAACGGTCGCGGTAAATGCGCCGTCGACGTCGCCAACAACAACGTCAAAGCAGGTATCGCCGTCAACCTCCAACGAGCCCGCCCCCACACGCACCGAGGCATAATGGTGCTCAATCTCGCGCGCCGGCTGCTGCAGCACTACGCCGCCGGCACCGGCTGTAAGCTCACGCGGCACCGTCATGCAGTGCTGCCAGCCGCACGCCACGGTAGGCGCGTTGCCATAGGTCGGCTCATCGGGCATGCCCATCCAGCCGATTAGAATATGGCGACCGTCCTCGGCCGTGAACTCCTGCGGAGCATAGAAGTCAAAACCGGCGTCCCACAGACGGAAATCGCCCAGCTCATAGGCACCGTCACCACCAGTGATGTCGCCCGTTACAGGCATGTAGCCAGCGGCATACACATTGCCGCGGTCCCAACGACCGCCCTCGAGCCCCTGAGGCGAGAAGGACAGCCACTTCGCCGGTACACCGCCATCCGTCTCAATCTCCAGATACCCCGGGCACTCCCACATAAAGCCAAAACGCTCGGGCGTAGACACGCGGCTCTCGAGCTCCCAGCTCAGCATATCGGCCGAGCCATACACCAGGATCTCGCCCACATCGCGCCCGGCACCCTCGCCATGCATGGCGCAAAAACGGCTCTCGACGTGCGGCCCGTCAACTCGACGACGCGCGCCCAGCACCATGTGATAACGCCCATCATCATCGCGCCACACCTTGGGGTCACGCACGTGGCAGGTCAAATCCTCGGGATAATCCTCGGACGCCAGCACCACGCGCTTTTGGCTGAACTCCCGACCGGCAAGGCCATCAACGCTCTCGACATAAACAGTATCGGCGCGGCGGCCGGTATTGACGTAGTCGTACGTGCCGTCTGCATCGGAGAGTTTAACGTTGCCTGTGTACAGTACGCGAATGTGGCCGTCCTCGGCAAGCGCGGAGCCCGAATACACGCCGTGGCAATCGAACGGCTCGTCGGGCAGCAGCGGAGCGCCAACATATTCCCAGTTCATAAGGTCGCGGCTTGTGGCATGGCCCCACATCTTTACGCCACCGTTCACATCAAACGGGGCATACTGGAAGTACGCGTGAAACACGCCACCCACCTGGCAGAGACCGTTGGGGTCGTTGAGCCAACCCGCCGGCGGCATAATATGAAAGTGCTGGCCATACGCGCCATGACCGCACTCAGAGGCGGCGGCGTCTACTGCGGCAACCAGCTTTGCAAGGTCGCGACCAAGTGCATTAGACATATCAAAGTCCTAACGGATCGAAAGTTACAAGGCACCAGAGATCGGCACCAGATACGGGAAATGCCCGCGAGCATACAACCCGCGGGCACCCCTCAATCAAAAGCTCTTAGGCCTGCTCGGAAGCCTTGGGCTCGTCCTTGTACAGGACAAACGAGACGCCAAAGGAAACCAGCGCGGCGACCGCAAACATGATCGCGTACTGCACGGGCTGGGCCAGGCACAGCAGGATACCGAAGATACCGGTAACGCCGGTGCCGGAAGCAGCAAGCGAGGTGAGCGCGCAGACCAGGGCACCGCAGCCGCCGCCGATGCAGCCGGCGATGAAGGGCTTAAAGAAGCGAAGGTTCACACCAAAGATGGCAGGCTCGGTAATGCCCATGAAGGCGGACAGGGCCGAAGGGAGCGCCAGGCCCTTGATCTTGGCATCGCGGGTCTTAAAGGCAACAGCGAGCGCGGCGCCACCCTGGGCGATATTGGCAGCGCTGGCGATGGGCAGCCAATAGGTCACGCCGTACTGGGCGAGCTGGCCCAGGTCGATGGCGGTGTACATCTGGTGGATACCGGTAACGACCGTGGGGGCATAGAACAGGCCGACGATAAAGGAACCGATGCCGAAGGGCAGGGTCAGCAGGGCCTGGATCAGACCGAGGATGGCGTTCTCGGCCCAGACAAAGATGGGGCCGACGGCAACGAGCGTCACGAGCACGGTCACGAACACCGAGACGAGCGGGGTCACAAAGAGGTCGAACATCTCGGGAACGATCTTGTGCAGGCGCTTCTCGAGGAAGGCCAGAATGGCGCAGGCGATAACGATGGGGATAACGTGGCCCTGATAACCGACCCACTCAAAGCTGTAGACGCCGGGAATGACGGTGACCATGGTCTGCACGCCCTCGGAGGCAACCGTGTAGGCGCTCTGCAGCGAGGAGTTGATGAACGCACCGCCTACGACGGCACCAAGATACGGGTTGGCGCCAAAGGCCTTAGCGGCGGAGTAACCGATCAGGATCTGCAGAATGCCAAAGGACGTTCCCGAGACCAGGTCGGCGATCTTATAGATAAAGTTATTGGTGTCGAGCGCGATAAAGCCGTTGGAGGCCATAAAGTTGAGGGCGCTCATAATGCCCAGCAGCAGGCCCGAAGCCACGATGGCGGGGATGATGGGGACAAAGACGTCGCCGAGCACCTTAATGGCACGCATAAAGATGTTCTGCTGCTGCGCCGCGGCCTCCTTGACCTCGGCCTTGGTAGCAGCTTCGACGCCACTGAGCGCGATGAACTCCTCGTAGACCTTGTTGACGGTGCCGGTGCCAAAAATAATCTGCAGCTGGCCCTGGGCCTCAAAGACGCCCTTGGCGCCGTCGACGTTCTCGAGGGCTTCCTTGTCGACCTTGGCGTTATCGGCAATCACCAGGCGCAGACGCGTGGCGCAGTGTGCGGCCGAAACAACGTTGCCGGCGCCACCGATGTTGTCGAGCACCTCTTGGGCTGATTTGCGGTAGTCCATGACTTCCCTTTCCTCCAACGGGCGCATCTGCACCCGGCCATCTTTGACACTTACACTGTAATCGTTTTCAGTTTCATATGTCTGTAATCGTTTTCATAGCAGGATGAACGGTAGGAATAAGCCGGCGAATGGTAGTTTTAAGGCAAAAATAGGCGCTCAGCGGCACACAGACGAGCCCAAAACCTAGACATTCATAAGCTGATGGCCGAGCTTGAGCGTCTTTAGACCGCGCTCCCCCTCCACGCCATCGAGCGTGTTGAGCAACATATTGGTCGCCTCGACGCCACTGGTCAGGTAGCCATAATGCACGGTGGGAATGCCGCCCGTCAGCGCGCGCAAAAACGCGTTGTCGCCAAAACCGCTCACGCGGTGTATGCCCTCGCCCATGCCGCGAACCTCATCGATAGCGCGCAGGGCGCCGGCCGCCATAGTGTCGGTCGCGCACGCGATAAACGAAACATCGGGATCGACGGAGAGCAGTTCGCGCGCAGCGCGATAGCCCGAGTCGAGCGTAAATGACCCCTGGCGAATCAGGCTCGGATCAAGCACCGCGCCCGCGGCGCGCAAGCCGGCCTCAAAACCGCGACGACGGTCGAAACCGGCCGCGCGGTCCTCTTCGGAAACTCCAATGTAGGCGATCTTGCCGTCCACGCGACCCGCAAGCGCACGGCCCAGCTCAAAGGCAGCCTCGTAATCGTCGTGATAGACACACGCCGCGCCCTCGACATGCTGACCGATCAGCACAATGGGCACGCGGCACGAGTCAATCGCCCGACGGTGCTCGTCGGTGATCATGGTTGCCACCAGCACAATGCCATCAACCGGATGGTTTTGGAATAAATCGAGGTATTCGAGCTCGCGATCGGGCGCATTGTCGGTGTTGGCAAGCAGCATCTGGTAGCCACGGCGACCGAGCACCTGGCCAATGCCAGCGGTAATGCGGCTCACGGATTCCGAGTTGATCTTAGGCACGATGACGCCGATGAGCTTGGTGGAACCGGTGCGCAGCGCGCGAGCCTGGCTGGATCGCACGTATCCGGTCAACTCGATTGCCTGCTTAATGCGCTCGGCCTTGTCCGCCGAGATATATCCACCGTTGAGGTAGCGCGAGACGGCGGCGCTCGAAACGCCCGCAAGCTCGGCCACATCTTTCATCTTTACCACGAGCACCCCTGTCATTGAAATCGCTTTCACCATGATACCCGTGAAGACGGCATACGAACCAAATCGGCCCACCCAGGTCGAGCATACGCCAGCGAGCGGGCAGCTGCCGTGGCGAGGTG
>CAJKGV010000146.1:0-4624 GCA_905199455.1 Collinsella aerofaciens
CCGCGCTGGCGGATCTGTTTGACACCCACAAGCGCGTGGTCTTCTTTGGCGGCGCGGGTGTTTCCACGGCGAGCGGCATCCCCGATTTCCGCAGCGTGGACGGCCTGTATCACCAGCAGTTTGCCTATCCGCCCGAGACCATGCTGTCGCATAGCTTTTACGAGGCGCATCCTGCGGAGTTCTTCGACTTTTACCGCACCAAGATGATCGCGCTTGGCGCCAAGCCCAACCGCTGCCACACCAAGCTGGCCGAGCTGGAGCGCGCCGGCAAGCTTGATGCCGTGGTGACGCAAAATATCGACGGTCTGCATCAGATGGCCGGCTCACAGCGCGTGTTCGAGCTGCACGGATCGGTCCATCGCAACATTTGCCAGTCGTGCGGCGCGGTCTATAGCGCCGAGTGGATTCGCTCGCGCGAGCACGAGGACGCCGCGGGCGTGCCCGTGTGCCCCGCGTGCGGCGGGCGCATTAAGCCCGATGTGGTGCTCTACGAGGAGCCGCTCGACGAGCACGTGCTGACCGGTGCCGTTGCCGCCATCGCCGCGGCCGATGCCCTCATTGTGGGCGGGACCTCGCTCGTGGTGTATCCGGCGGCAGGCCTTACGCGTTACTTTACCGGCGATACGCTGGCCATATGCAACCTTGCTCCCACCGATCAGGATGCAAATGCCGACCTGCTGATTTCTTGCGACATCGCGGCCGCGTTTGCGTTCTAGCCCGCGCGCGCGGATACAATAGAAAGACTGAGTGCAAAGCGACCCCGCCGCCAGCTCCCCAAGCTCGGCGGCGTGGGCATTTTAGGAGGATGTTCATGGCGAACGACAGCAAGACATGGCGGTGCGGAAAGTACGAGCTCAGCTTTGACCGTCCGCGCATCATGGGCGTCCTCAACGTGACGCCCGATTCGTTTAGCGATGGCGGGGAGCACTTCGACCCGGATGCCGCCATCGAGTACGGCCTAGCGATGCTCGACGCCGGCGCCGACATCATCGACGTGGGCGGCGAGTCCACGCGCCCTGGTTTTACCCCGGTCAACCCCGACGAGGAGGCTCGCCGCGTGCTGCCCGTGGTGCGCGCGCTGGCCAAGGAGGGCGCCATCGTCTCGATCGACACGCGTCATGTGGCGGTTGCCAAGGCGGCCGTGCGCTGCGGCGCCTCGATCGTCAACGACGTGACCGGCTTCACCGATCCCAAGATGGTCGAGTTTGTTAAGACGAGCACCTGCGGCGTCATCGTGATGCATGCCGGCGAGGTCGCCGCGCCCACCCGCACGCACGCAACGGTGCAGCTCGATACCTCGGCAGCGGCGTTTGTTGCCGAGAAGGCGCGCGAGGCGGCTGCCGAGGCCGCGCGTGAGGCCGAGAAGCCGGCTCGCCGCCGTCGCGGCAAGTTGCTGGGTGAGCCTAAGTCGGAGGCCAAGCTTCCGGGCGGCGTGGTGCAGCCCTCGTTGCCGTTTGGCGAACCGGAGCCCACGTCCGAGCCTGCAAGCGAGCAGGAGACGCCCGCCGCCGAGCGGGCTGCTGCCGCCGAGACCGTTGCGCCCGCGCCCGAGGCTGCGCCCGAGGCCACCGAGGCCGCATCGGAGTCCAATGACCGCCTGGCCGCCATGATGCGCCGCAGCGCCCGCCGCGAGGAGGCCTACGTGCCCACCTCGCAGCTCCGCCGCTTTACCCTGCCCGATTCTGCGCCCATCATGCGCCGCGTCATGGGCTTTCTATCCGACCAGGCCCGCACACTCATCCATGCCGGCGTGTCGCGCGACCGCATCTGCATCGATCCTGGTCCGGGCTTTGGTAAGTCGGCTAACGAGGACATCGTCATCCAGCGCGAGACTGCCAAGATGGCGTCACTGGGCTATCCGCTCATGTGCGCCGTGTCGCGCAAGCGCTTTGTGGGCGCCGTCTCGGGCGTGACCGAGGCCGCCGAGCGCGATGCCGCTACGTTTGGCGTGTGCCTGGGCGCTATCCAGGCCGGTGCCAACATCGTGCGCGTGCACGACGCCGCGGGTTTTGCGCAGTTCCTGAACGGCTACTGGGCGGTTGCCAAGCCACAGCCGCGCCGCGCGTTTGTGGCCGTGGGCTCCAACCTGGGGCATCGCTGCGACAACATCCGCGCCGCACGCGAGATGATCGCCGAGATTCCACTCACCTGCGTGTCTAACTCCTCCAAGATTTACGAGAGCGAGCCTGCCTACGAGACGCGCCAGGACGCGTTTGCCAACGCCGTCATCGAGATCAAGACCGAGCTTGCGCCGCTGGTGCTGCTCGACGAGCTCATGAAGATCGAGGCCGAGCTGGGGCGCGACCGCTCCAAAAAGGCCAAGGCCAACGGTCCGCGTACCATCGACCTGGACCTGCTGTGGATGGACGGCGAGACCCACGGCGGCAAAAAGCTGCGCCTGCCGCATCCGCTGATCGGCGAACGCGACTTTGTGCTGGTGCCGCTCGAGGACCTGATGCACGACCCGGCGCGGTTCTTCCGCTACAACGGTGTCGAGGTCAAGGAGCCCGAGGACCGCGTGGGCCATATCGTGGGCGAATTGGGGCGTATGTAGATGATCGAGATGAATGCTGTTGCCGCCGGTACCGAGCTTGACGCCGCGCGTGACGCGGGCCGCGAGGGTGCGTCCGCGGGCTGGTGCGCTTGGAGCGCGGGCGAGGCGTCGTTGACGTTTTCGCTGGTCGTGCGCCCGGATGTGAACATGCATGCCTTCCACGGCCTGCCGTTTGTGGCCGCGATGGGCATGATGGACGCGCTCGTGGGCGCGGCGTCGACACCGGGGCTGGGCCTTGCCGGTAAGGTGGGTATCCAGTGGCCGAGCGATATCGTGTGCGGTGCGCCTGCGTTTGAGACGTCGCTTGCGCGTGTTGCCGTGAACGGCGGTGCCGGTGCTGCGGGCATGTTCGGTGCCGTGACGGTGGATATTGAGCGTTCGGCGCTGAGCGAGCTTGGTGTGGACGTGGCTGACGAAGCGCTGCTCGAGACGCTGGCCGCCGCCGTGCTGGCCCGCGTGGACGCCTGGGCGGTTGTTGCCAACACGCCGCAAGGCGCCGCAGGGCCGCTGGCTCCCGTGCTGGGCGAGTACTTCGACATGGTGCCGCTGCTGGGCCGCCAGGTTGCGGCGGTGTCTCCCAACGGCTTGCCGCTTGCGGTCGGTGTGTTTGCGGGCCTGGACATCTGGGGCCGCGCGACCATCAAGACCGATGCCGGCGAGCAGGAGTTTCCGCCCGAGGCCGTACGGATTCGCGGGCTGTAGCGCGAGGCGCCAGCGCGCAAAGACAACGATGACAACAAGACCCTCCTCGGCCTGTGCCGGGGAGGGTTTCGCCTGTCTGAGGAATAGGTTTGGCGAGCCTTTGCGGGGACTGTGGCATCGGGCGTGTTCGATTTAAGCCCCTGCTCTATCCCAGCTCCTGCATGCGGCGGTAGATTTCGCAGATACCCTTGATGGTGAGCTGTCCGTCGACCACGTCGAAGGCATCGGTCGAATCGGCGACGATGCTGGCGAGACCGCCCGTGGCGATAACGGTGGCATCCTCGCGGCCCAGCTCGCGCTTCATGCGCGCGACCAGGCCCTCGGCCATGGCAGCGGCGCCCGTTACGGCGCCGACCTTGATGCACTCCTCGGTATCGCGGCCGATGGCGTGCTCGGGCGCCTCGAGCGGCACGCTGGCGAGCTTGGCGGCACGGGCGGCAAGCGCGTCCATGGAGATGCGAATGCCCGGCGCGATCGCTCCGCCAATGTAATAACCGTCCTCATCGATGACGTCGATATTGGTCGCGGTGCCAAAGTCCACCACGATTGCCGGCGCGCCGTAGAAAGTTTCGGCCGCAACGGCGTTAGCGACGCGATCGGCGCCTACGGCTTGGGGACGCGCCGCGCGCAGCTTGGTCACCGCGGCCGTCTGCGGCCCGATGACGATGGCGTCCGCGGCAATGCGGTCGGCCACGGCGTGCCATTCGCGCGAGAGCTGCGGCACCACGCCGGCAAAGGCGATCGCGTCGACCGCGTCGAGCGAAAGGCCGTACATCTTAAAGAAACCCATCAGGCGCACATGGATCTCGTCGGCGGTATAGGAGCGGTCGGTGGGCATGCGCCACGACTGCACCAGCTCGTCTCCGTCAAACAGGCCCATGGCCGTCTGCGTGTTTCCCATATCGATAGCGAGCAGCATGTCTACTCCCAGTGTTGGCATAAAAGGACGCGCACCATTGTATACGCGCCGCCGACGGCACTCGGCTGCGATTCGTTTACGGTGATAGGGGGCTGAGGGGTTTAAATATGAAGGAATTATGCTCCACGAGTTTTTCCTTGCCGTTTACCGAACTCCCGCGTAATATTCTTTCTTGCGCACATGAGGCGCCCAGACATTGCGGGGTGGAGCAGTCTGGTAGCTCGCCGGGCTCATAACCCGGAGGTCGTAGGTTCAAATCCTGCCCCCGCGACCAAGAACTTGCAGCTCGTCGGCTTAGCCGGCGAGTTTTTTGTTATCCAGGGACCATCTTTCGGTACGGTCCACAGCTTCTCAAACAATATCTTGATCTGTAACAGATGGACCCGATTTGGGTGGCTAGGTGTTACAGGTCGAGATATACCGGTGGGTTGGGTCCCGTTTGTCTAAAT
>CAJKGV010000147.1:0-4617 GCA_905199455.1 Collinsella aerofaciens
TGTGGGAGGTCCACGACGGCCAGGTCGATCCCTTCGAGGGCGGCTATTCGGCATACATCCTGCAGCGCGTGGAGCGCGACCGCATGGCCGCCGTTACCGAGGAGCGCCGTCGCAACATGGCGCGCAAGGAGCTCGCGTGGCTGAGCCGCGGTGCCCAGGCTCGTTCCACCAAGCCCAAGTTTCGCGTGGATGCCGCTCGTGAGCTGATCGCCGACGTGCCGCCCGTGCGTGACGAGCTGCAGCTCAAACGTCTGGCGGTGAGCCGCCTGGGCAAGCAGGTCATCGATGTCATCGACGTGGATGCCGGCTATGCGGATACCGATGGCGCTCCCAAGCAGGTGCTCACCGATGTGACCTGGCTCATTGGTGCGGGCGACCGCTATGGTCTTTTGGGTGAGAATGGCGCTGGCAAGTCGACGCTGCTCGATGTGATCCAGGGTAAAATTGCGCCCACGCGCGGCCGCGTGAAGATTGGCCAGACGGTACGCTTTGGCGTGCTGTCGCAGCAGCTCGAGGAGCTTGAGCCCTACATGGGCGACACGATCCGCGAGGTGCTCAGCAACTATAAGAAGTACTACGTCATCGACGGCAAGGAGACTTCGCCCGAGAAGCTCTGCGAGCGCCTGGGCTTTACGACGCAGCAGCTCTGGAGCCGCATCGGCGATCTTTCGGGCGGCCAGCGCCGTCGCCTGTCGCTGCTGCTGACGATCCTGGACGAGCCCAACGTGCTCATCCTGGACGAGCCCGGCAACGACCTGGATACCGACATGCTCGCGATTGTCGAGGACCTGCTCGACGGCTGGCCCGGCACGCTGATTCTGGTGACACACGACCGCTTTTTGATGGAGCGCGTGACCGACCAGCAGTGGGCGCTGCTCGACGGCCACCTGACGCATATGCCCGGCGGCGTCGACCAGTACCTGCGCCTGTGCAACGCCACGGCCGAGGGCGAGCCCGTGGGCGCGCCGAGCGCCAAGACCGGCACGTTCGACACCGGCGCCGCAGCGGTTGCGGCCGAAAAGCCCAAGGCGAGCGGGCAGCCCAATGGCCTTTCCAACGCCGAGCGCCAGAAGCTCCGCCGCGAGGTGAGCTCGCTCGAGCGCAAGATGGAAACGCAGCGTGCCCGCGTGGAGGAGGCCGAGGCCGCCATGGCCCAGGTCGATCCCACCAACTACACGGCGCTTGGCGAGCAGCAGGCAAAGATCGACGAGGCCCACGCCGCCATGGACGAGCTGGAGATGGCGTGGCTCGAGGCGAGCGAAAAGCTCGAGGGCGAGGAGTAGACGAGGATGATCAAAGCCGCGTTTTTCGATATCGACGGCACGCTGCTGAGCTTTAAGACCCACCGGATTCCGGCGTCGGCGCAGCAGGTGCTCGACAGCTTTCACGAGCAGGGGATTGCGTGCGTGATTGCCACGGGTCGCCCGACCTACCAGATGCCTGATTGGCTGTTCAACTTGGGTTGGGATGCGTACATTACGCTTTCGGGCCAGCACTGTTTTGATGCCGAGGGCGTCTACCGTAGCTGCCCGATTGACCCGGACGACGTTGCGGTGATTGTGGACCAGGTGGCGCAGGGGCGCTATGACTCGCTGTGCATGCAGGGCGAGAACTCGTTTGTGAACCGCCTGTCCGAGCGCGTGGTGACTGCCGGCAGCAATGCGGGAATCGTCTACCACGAGGAGCCGTTTGACCATGCCTTCGATGCGCCGGTTTACCAGTTCTGCGCCTTTGTGGACCCGGCCGACGAGCATATCGTGACCGATGCGGTGTCGCATTCGCTCACTACGCGCTGGTGTGATCTGTTCTGCGATATTATTCCGGCCAACGGCGGTAAGAACCTGGGCGTGGCAGCGACGCTGGAGCGCCTGGGAATCGATGCAAGCGAGGCGATCGCCTTTGGCGACGGCGAGAACGACCTGTCGATGTTTTCTGCCGTGGGCACAAGTGTGGCCATGGGCAACGCGCAGGATACCGTGAAGGTCGCAGCGACCTACGTTACGACCGCCGTAGACGACGACGGCATCTACAACGCCGCGAAGCACTTTGACCTGCTATAGCTGCGGATTCGGCACTTAGGGATGTTCCCTTTGTGCCGGCAGCTGGGGACACCCCTTGTACGTTGCGCACGGTGTCTCCCTGCTTGCCCCGCGCATTTTGTGAAACACGGTTAACTTTTTAAACAACGTAGTAAGACATGTGCAACTTTTGCGGTAAAGTAAACCAAGGAAAGTATCCAAAGGCTAACTAACAATCATCGCGAAAGGCGGCCCATGGCCCTACGTGAATCTGGAGAAGACTATCTCGAATCTATTTATGTGCTCTCGGAGCGCCAAGGCACGGTGCGCTCAATCGACGTCGCCGAATACCTGGGCGTGACCAAGGCGAGCGTCTCTAAAGCCATGGCGACGCTGGAGAGCAGCGGCTATGTCGAAATGGGCAAGCGCGACGTTCATCTGACGGAGCGTGGTCTGGAGGTCGCTCGCCAAATGTGGGAGCGCCACTGCTTTTTCGTGCGGTTGCTCGAGGAAGCCGGTGTTTCGGCGGATGTCGCGTCGCAAGAGGGTTGCCACATGGAGCACTGCCTGAGTGAGGAGAGCTTCGAGAAGCTAAGATCGATGCTGGGACGGGATGGTGTTTCGGCGCCAACAATGACCGACTAGCACTCCCGCAGCGGCGCACCTCCCGCGCCGGAACGGCGCGGGACAGCGACCGGGACGAGTGACCCCACCAACTAGGTCCAACTCAGACAAGGAACCCCGCCAGCAAGCGATGCCCAAGAACCGCCAACAACGTCACCGCAGGCCGGGGCCGGGCTTGGTTTTGATAACATTCCGCAGCACGAGGCCCTCCTTTCCGTTGCTCCGCAGGAGCAGGAAAGACGGGCCTCATGCGCGAGGACGTTTTCAAAACCAAGCCCGGCCCCGGCCGGACAGCTCACGAACGCTACAGGTTCTTGACCCCCATCGCGCGCATGGCGTTCAGGATGGCGATGATTGCCACGCCTACGTCGCCAAAGACCGCAAGCCACATGTTGGCGATGCCGAGCGCCGCAAGCACCAAAATCAGCAGCTTAACGCCCAGCGCAAAGATGATGTTCTGCCAGACGATCGCCATGGTCTTGCGCGCCACACGGATCGCGCGGGAAATGTTGGACGGCTTGTCATCCATCAGCACCACGTCGGCGGCCTCAATCGCGGCATCGGATCCCATGGCGCCCATGGCAATGCCCACATCGGCGCGGGTGAGCACGGGCGCATCGTTGATGCCGTCGCCGACAAAGGCGAGCTTGCCCTTGCCACTCTCGGTTGCAAGCAGCGCCTCGACGCGCTCGACCTTATCGCCCGGCAGCAGCTGCGCGTGGAACTCGTCGAGACTGAGTTGCTTGGCCACAGACGCCGCAACCTCCTCGCGGTCGCCCGTGAGCATGACGGTGCGCTTGACACCGGCGGCGTGCAGGTCGCGAATCGTTTGCTCAGCATCGGCCTTGACGGTGTCTGCAATCACGATGTGGCCGGCGTACACGCCGTCAACGAGCACATGCAGAATCGTTCCGACGACCTCGCAATCGGGCGCTTCGACTCCGGCCGCGGCGAGCATCTTTGCGTTGCCAACGACGACGTTCTTGCCGTCGATGGTTGCCGTCACGCCATGGCCCGCGTCGTTGGTGGAGTCGCTTACGCGCTTGGGGTCGACCTCGCCCTGGTAGGCGACACGTACGGACTGCGCGATGGGGTGATCGGAGAACGACTCAGCAAGGGCTGCGACTTCGAGCAACGACTGCTCGGTATAGCCGGCCTCGGGGTGTACCGCGACCACCGAGAACGTGCCGTTGGTGAGGGTGCCCGTCTTGTCAAAGACGACGGTGTCCACGTCGGCGAGCGTCTCGAGGTAGTTAGAACCCTTGATGAGAACGCCCAGCTTGGATGCGCCGCCGATGCCGCCAAAGAAACTGAGCGGCACGCTGATCACCAACGCGCACGGGCAGCTGACGACCAAGAAGGTCAGGCCGCGCAGAATCCAGTCGGACCAGGCACCGGTGACCAGGCCACCGCCGAGCGCGAGCACCGCGGCAGCGCCGGTGACGGCGGGCGTGTAGATGCGGGCAAAGCGCGTGATGAAGTTCTCGGTGCGTGCCTTCTTTTCGCTGGCATTCTCCACGAGCTCCAGGACGCGTGCGACGGTGGACTCGCCAAAGGGCTTGGTGGTGCGCACGTGGATGAGCCCCGTCATGTTGATGCAGCCGCTGATGATATCGTCTCCGGTTTTGGCCGGGCGGGGGACCGACTCACCGGTAAGGGCGGCGGTGTCGAGCTGGGTTTCGCCCTCGACGATGACGCCGTCGATAGGCACGCGCTCGCCGGGCTTGACCACGATCACGGTGCCGACCGCGATGTCATCGGGGAAGACCTGTTCGAGTGAGCCGTCGGGTTGCTCGACGTTGGCGTAGTCGGGTGCGATGTCCATCATGGCGCTGATCGATTTACGGCTCTTGCCCACGGCGTATGCCTGGGACAGCTCGCCGACCTGGTAGAACAGCATGACGGCGGCGCCTTCGGCCATGTGCGGGTCGGTATCGGGGAAGAGCACCATGGCAAACGCGCCGATGGTCGCGAC
>CAJKGV010000148.1:0-4609 GCA_905199455.1 Collinsella aerofaciens
GCTGCTCGGGCGTAAACATGTGCAGATACCACTGACCGTCCGCAACACGCGTCCATGCGGGGCCGCCAAAGTTGGCATTCCAATTGGTGGGAGGCAGCTCGCCATGTTCGCCGCGACCATCGCGAAAGATATAATGGGCGCGCTCGGACGATCCGGGGTCGGCGGCAAGAGCGGCTTTGAACCAGGGGTGCTGGTTGGATGAATGGTTAGGCACGATGTCGACGATGACCTTGATGCCGCGCGCGTGAGCCGCAGCGATCATGTCATCGAAGTCGTCAAGCGAGCCGAGACGTGGGTCGACATCACAGTAGTCCGCCACATCATAGCCACCATCGACAAGAGGCGATGGGTAAAACGGGCTCAGCCAGATGGCCTCGATACCCAGCCGCTCAAGATAGTCCATCTGCTGGGTAATGCCCGCAATATCGCCCAGACCCGAACCAGTCGAATCCTTAAACGAGCGTGGATAGATCTGATAGATCGCGGCGTCGGACATCCATGAGCGCGAAGAAGACTTTTCTGTAGCCATGGGGCGCACCTCCCTTGCAACGAGGTTATGCGAGATGCCCACGATGATACGCCCAAAGCGGACATTCGCGGCAAACAACGCCACAGCCACGACCCAAAACGCTCGCTCCCTCTCGGGTTCGAGCCCATGCGATGGGTACGAAAAAGCCCGGCTACCGTAGTAGTCGGGCTGCTGCGTTTGGAGCGGACAACGGGGCTCGAACCCGCGACCCCAACCTTGGCAAGGTTGTGCTCTACCAACTGAGCCATGTCCGCATATGTAAAACAAAACGGGCGCCGGAGCGCCCGGATGTTGCCTGGAGGCGAAGCCCGGATTCGAACCGGGGGTAAAGGCTTTGCAGGCCTCTGCCTTACCACTTGGCCACTTCGCCGAAAAAGGACCGCCTAAACGGTCCGGAAATGCAATGGAGCGGACAACGGGGCTCGAACCCGCGACCCCAACCTTGGCAAGGTTGTGCTCTACCAACTGAGCCATGTCCGCTTGCGGGTTATTAATTTACGCGAGTTGTCCAAAAGACGCAAGTACTTTTTTCAAAAAACTTGTCTGCCGCATGTTCTTAGTAGCCAAACGCGCTAAAGCGATTGGCTAGGCACACGATTCCAGCGCTCCGCTAAACAGCTTCACCATCTGCACGCGCGTACCGACGCCGTCCGTACGACGAGCAACCTCCACGTTATCGACGAGCATACGCATAAGCTTGATACCACGGCCGCGTTCCTCAGATGCAACCGGCTCGCTCGTTTCATCGATAGAATAGCCGGCACCTCGATCAAGCACCTCAACCACAACGCGATCGCCATAGGCTTGAACCGTCAGGACGCACCCGATGCCGCCCGCATGGTCATAGGCATTACCCAGCGCCTCCCCCGACGCCAATGCGACATCGTAGCGCTCGTCACGGCGCAACGGAAGCGATTCAAGGAGTTCGGCGATGCGATGTCGGTAGTATGGAAGATTCTCGATACCCTGACGGACCTCGACGCTCTTACTCCAGCGAGGCAGCTCCCCCACCGGAATAGCGGGAATAGACTCCCGTGCCGGCCCCGCGACATGAAGGATATCGACAAGACGAGCAATCTCCAAAAAGCGAACAACTTCACCTGATGCATTGACGAGCGAAAGCAGGCCTTCTCGCCTCATGAGCTCACGAGCGCGCGTAAGCAGGAATGCCAAGCCCGTCGAATCGATAAAGCTAACAGCCTGACAGTTGATGACGACACGACGCACGCCGCGGCCAATCAAAGCATCCAACCGCCGACGCAGCGCAGGCACCGTGGCGATGTCGATATCGCCTGGTGGCGTCAAAACCGCTATGTCATTCCACTCATTCATACGACCATGGTTCCCCAAAAAAGCCCACTCGATGCATTCGTTTCCCCAACCGTACGGATTCAGCCCGCCCAGCGTCGTCTATGAACGACCCCGTAAAAACTCAAGGGACACCAATGCAATGTCATCGTCCAGCGCCGATTCGGTAAATCGGTCAAGCTCGCCCAAGACCTTGCCGCAAATGCCCGACACGCCCTCCCCCGAAACAGAAAGCAGAAGGTCGCGCAAGCGCTGCTCGCCAAAGAACGCTCCGGTGCGGTCGCGGGCCTCAATCGTTCCATCCGTATACATGAAGAGCATGTCGCCGGGGGCGAACGTAAACACGCCTGTCTCGTACACCATGCTCTCAAAGGCACCGATTACGCCCGATTGGCATCCAAGCAGCTCGACCTCTCCCCCACGGGACTCGCCGCCACCCAGCGGCATCGACTCTGGCCTGATGACCATGGTCGGAGGATGGCCCGCCGAACAATACGTTGCGCGTCCGGCTTTAAGGTCAATCTTGGCGATAAAGGCTGTCACGAACGTCTCGACCCTCGAAAAGCCCATGAGCATGCTGTTAAGGGAGCGTGCCATGCGGGCCGGTCCAGCGCCCTCCCAGGCATATGCCGTCAGGGCCGTCTTGACGAGCGCGGACATCGATGCGGCCTCAATGCCTTTGCCAGACACATCACCCAGAATCATGACGGCGCAGTCGTCGGGAAGACGAATGAGCGTATAGAAATCGCCGCCGACCAACGCCGAATTCGTGGCAGACAGGTACACCGAATCGGTTGCGATACCCGGAACATCCCCCAGGGAATTTCTCATGCCGATCTGGAGGGTCTGAGCGATATGGCGCTCCTCGCGCTTTTGAGATTCGCCTTCGTAGATCAGTTCAAAGTCATGCGCCAAGTGCACCAAGTAGTCATATTCAAGGTCATCAATCGGCTCTTGGCTACCATCACGAAGCAGCAGCGCGCGCGTAGTCGGGCTCTTCGCAACAGAAGCAGGAACAATCGCGTCGTTACTGTGTTTGCCATCACCCTCAGAGCGCAGGCGCCCCGCCTCGATGCCGGAGTCGACGTAGAGACCTTGACAAGGCAGACCATGCGCCCTAAGCCAGCCTCCCATAGGCATCGATTCGTCAACGCGAGTTATACGGACGTGTTTAAGGTCCTCGGCACTCGTGCCGCCCAAAACAGATGCCTCAAAGCCATCAGGGCCAGCCCCCAGACGTGCCGCCGGCGCCGTCGTGGAAAAGAAAAGCTTCTCGGGATCGTCCGGCAAGGCAACGCGACTGCCGCCTTCAAAATCTATGACGTAGGAGTCCAGACTGGCGTCATACTCAACAGGACAAAAATGGCAGTTGAGCATATTGCAGATCTCGGACGATACCGCCTGGGTAGCCGCGGCGGAATCGTCTAGAAAGGTAAACAACTCATCACGTAAGACATTGAGCGAGCGGCCAAGCTCGGCCGTACGACGAGAACGAAGGCTCGATGCCATGCCGACCAGCTGGATAGACAGGTAATCGCAAATGACCTCGAGTACATTAACGTCATAGGCGAGCGGTGCCTGGGGGCGTTTCCAACCAACTTCCAGCACGCCAAGGATCTGCGTACCGTAAAAAACGGGAAGACAGATCTCGCTGCGGTACGGAGGCATATCCTGCACGCGCAACAGGTGCTTAGAACGATTGTCCAAGTCCATGAACATACCGGAGGCGGCCCTATCGCCCTCAAGGTCCTGTTGAATCGACAAGCGACAGGCACGCGACTCGCGAAGAACATACGTCGGAATGCCAGCGCCATACGGCAAAAACTCGGGCAGATAGCTGTCGTACAGCTCCTTGGAAACACCGCGTAGCTTAAAACCGCCGCTCTCAGAAAAATAGATAGCGGCACCCGAAGCATCGAGCGTTCCTACAAGCTGGTTCAAAACGGTATCAAGCAGGCTGGGCAACTCATCGGAGCCCACAGTGCTCATAATGACCGAGAGCGTGCCAGACAGACGTTTGTTCGCCACTCTAAGCTCCGATAACGCACGCTTGAGTTGACGGTCGTGAGAATACTGTTCCTCGATACTGTGAAGCGCCACCAGGACACGTGGTGCACGGCGCCCAAAGATGCGTGGAGGCGTTACGGAGCCCGCACGAACCAAGACGGGGATAAAAGAGCCGTCACTCAGCTTGAGCATCAGTTCGTTCTCGGAGCCATCAGTTTCAAATGGCAGACGATGTTCCGTCGCACGTTCAAAAGCGGACGAGTACAGGACGTCTTTAACATCTCCACCGATGACGTCGGCGCGTTCCTCGCACATCAAACCAAGTAAGCGATTATTCACATGCAGAATGGTTCCGTCGAGCTCGCAGATGATGACAGCATCGCTCGTGATCTCGACTAGCTGGGCAACGTCTGCCCACTCGTTGCGTTCAAGCGTTTCCATCGTGGACCTCACCGTCTATCGGTAACAAAAAAGCCTCCGAAGAGGCTTCTCAAATGCGATGGTGTCGGAGGCGGGACTTGAACCCGCATGACCAAAAAGCGGTCACTAGCACCTCAAGCTAGCGCGTCTGCCAATTCCGCCACTCCGACATGCTATGTTGTTGATTCGCAGTTCGTTTTGTTGGACCCGCGCGTTCAACGAGGAAGATAATAACCTATGATTCGAGAACTGTGCAAGCACTTTTTTCAAAAAAGTTTACGAATTTGTATGAGCATACCGTTCATGGTAGCGCCCACGCTGACCTTATCAAAGAAGATATGGGCA
>CAJKGV010000149.1:0-4605 GCA_905199455.1 Collinsella aerofaciens
TTTACCTACGTTTATCAAGGCGTGAGCTGCGGTTTTTTATCTTCTCGGCGAACGGTTTTGCAGTTTTACCATTTTTATATCGACACCCCAGCGGCAAAACGTTTTTGCTGATCATTGCGTTTGATTCCGTTCACGGAACAGAAGCAGCGCCTTGCCGGCTCGTTTTCACAATCGCCCCAAAGCAAAATGCGGTGACGCCTCATTTGAGACGCCACCGCTTCCGTGTAGGAGCCGGTTATCGGAGCTCCGCCCGTTAGGGCTTAACGTACGCCTGGATTACTCTTCCTCAACGTGATTGATCACAGCACCCTTGGTGTGGATGAAGTTGGGGACGAAGGCGACGACCAGAAGGACAGCGAGAATCGCGTAGACACCGGTGGTACCGAAGGCCTCGGCAGCGCGGCCGAGCGTAATACCAATGACGGAGAAATCGAAGTCGCCGAACGTAGTGTTCTTGAAGCCAAAGACGTCAAGAACGGGCAGGAGCAGGGCCGGGGCAAAGGTGATGAGCAGGCCGTTGACGAAAGCGCCAAGAGCTGCGCCCTTGCGACCGCCGGTAGCATTGCCGTAGATGCCTGCGGTAGCACCGCAGAAGAAGTGGGGAACCATGCCCGGGATGATGAAGATGCCCAGGGTAGCGCCCACGATGAACATACCGACCACGCCACCGATGAAGGAGGCAACAAAGCCGAGGATGACGGCGGTGGGAGCATAGGGGAAGAAGACGGCGCAGTCGACGGCGGGGATGGCGCCGGGGATCAGCTTGTTGGAGATGCCCTGGAAAGCCGGGACCAGGTCGGCAAGGATCATACGAACGCCGTTGTAGACGATAGTGACACCGACGGCGAAGGACAGGGCACAGGTCAGGGCATAGACGATTACATTGTCGCCGCCAGCGATCTTGGTAACGACCGCAGGATCTGCGATGTAAGCGGCGAAAGCGGTAACCAGGTAGAAGAAGGCCATGGTAAGAGCCGTGGAGATGGTGGTGTCGCGCAGGAAGGAGAACTTCTCGGGAACCTCGATCTTCTCGGTGCTGTTCTCCTCGGCGTCCTTAGCAAAAAGCGTACCGACTGCAGCGGAGATGTAATAGGCGAGTGAACCGAAGTGGCCCATGGCGATTTCATCGCCGTCGGTAACCTTCTCGGTGAAACGCTGACCAACAGCGGGAAGCATAGCGCTCACGAGTCCCAGGAACATGCCGCCCACGATGACAAGCTGGACATCCTGGAAGCCAGATGCCTGCAGAACGGCAGACAGCAGGCAAGCCATGAACATGCTGTGATGGCCCGTCAGGAAGATGTACTTAAACTTGGTAAAGCGAGCAATGATAATGTTCACGACGTAGCCGAGAATCAGGATCATCATGGTCTGAACGCCGAGGACGCTCTGAGCCATCGAAACGACGACCTCGTTGTTGGGCACGACGCCGGTGATGTGGAAACCGGTCTCGATGAAGGTACCCAGCGGAGCAAGGTTCTCCTGAACAACAGCAGCGCCGGCAGACAGCATGATGTAACCAAGAATGGGCTTCAGGGTTCCCGTCATCACCTTGTGGGCAGGGCGCTTGAGCGCAACAAGGCCCACAAAGGCAAACAGGCCCATGATCCACGCTGGCTTAGTCAGAATCGATTGGATAAACTCAAGTATGGGAAGGATGGCTTGCATCTGCGCTTCCTTTCTCTCTAACGTGGGCGCGTTTCCCTCTTCCACAGGGGACCGCCCTTTTTTGTGCCGATTTAGGCGTTAGCGGCGGCCGCCTTGATTGCCTCGAGGGCGTCTTCGCGGATCTTCTTCTTGTTCACATAGCTGCGAACGATCACAACGTTGCCGTGGAGCTCGGGGGCGAGTTCCTTGACGGTGATGAACAGATCCGGATTTGCGGAAGAAGCACCGTTCAGGTCCATAGACTCAACGTCGGCCTTGATGCCCTCCTCCTCGCAAAGCTCCTCGACTTTGCCAGCGAGCATCAGGCTAGACCCGATGCCGTTTCCGCATACGGTGATGATATGCATGGCAACCTTCCTCTCCTACACGTGACGGTTTTCCGTCTATCCAAAAGCGGCGACGTATCGCCGTGCCATTAAGGCCTAAAAGAATGAACGCATGGTCTCCAAAACCTGCTCGGGCGTATCGCATGCACTGAGCTTGGCAACGCAGTCATCGTCCTCGAACATCTGCGAAAGCTCCGCCAAGCAGCCAAGATGAGCCTTGGGGTCGGGTGCGCAAATACCCACGAGCACGTGAACCGGATCGAAATCCTCGTGTCCAAACGCAATGGCAGGGTCAAGCGTGACGATACAGATGCCCGCTTCACTCACATTGCCATCTGCCTGAGCGTGGGGCATGGCGATGCCCTCTTCCAAGACCATATAGGGGCCGAATTTGTGAACCGATGAAATCATGGCGTCAACATAGCTCTGGTCGCATTTGCCAGCGTCTATGAGCAACTCACCGCATGCCCTGATCGCTTCCTCCCAGTCGGAGGCCTCGACGTGGCAGGCAACAAGCTCGGGCTTAAGAAGATCGGTCAGCATGCTCGTCCCCTACTCCTCGGGCAGGATATGAAAACCAAGCGCCTGAATGTCGCGGGCAAAGCCCTTGACCGTATCAAGCGAGTACTCAAGCAAATCTTTCCCGAAATTCTTGCGCTTGGCAAGAAGGGCATTGGGGACCGTAATGATCTGGCATCCAACGGACTCCGCCTGGAAGATATTGAGGACCTCGCGCGTAGACGCCCAGAGAACCTCGGCAGCAGGCTTAACGGCAGCCTTCTTTACGGACTCCGCCATGAGAGGCAGCGGATCGACGCCGGTATCGGCAATGCGACCGGCAAAGATGGACAGAATAGAGGGGGTCTCGGCAGAAACGGCATCGACGAACTCGTCGACCTGCTCGGGCGTGAAGATAGTGGTGACATTCACCTTGATGCCGTCGGCAGAAAGGCGCTTGACCAGCGCGGCAGTGGACTCGCCCTTGGTATTGAGTGCTGGGATCTTAACGTAGACGTTGTCTGCCCAGGTTGCGATCTCGCGAGCCTCGGCTTCCATGCCCGCCTCGTCGTCGGCGAATACCTCAAAAGAGACCGACACATCAGTAATGTGTTCAAGAACCGTCTTGGCAAAAGCGCGGTAGTCGGTCACGCCGCCGGCCTTCATAAGGGAAGGATTGGTCGTGAAGCCCTGAACGTTGCCATTGTCATGCATGTCAAGCATGCCCTCGAGGTTAGCGCCGTCGGCAAACACTTTGATCGCCATGTTCGGTCCTTTCTCATCTAGCACTATTGCTATCGAAAGCCTTCTTCTTTGTTTCAAAAGCTTTTCGGTTTTCTTTTATAAACCATTTCAAAAGCTATCGAAAGCTCAATTGTCAACTTTCCGTGAACGGTCGAATATCGGGTGTGAACGTACTTCTTTTGGGCGGCATCTTCAGAATGAGACTCTTTATAGCCCATCTACGTGCGAATTATCTGCTACGCATGCATTTGGGACATGCCATTCCGTTCATTTGATTCATTCGAATTTGCCTTGTTCTTTTCATATCGATACGTTATATTTCGATTACGAAAGGAGCATCTTTTGCCTTTTGTTCAAAAGGAGCGGCATATGGCATCTACTTCAGACCTTTCACCGGCCGAGCGTCAGCGATTTATCATGAATTGGCTGGCCGAAAAGCCAAATATCTCGGTATCCGACATCGTTCGCCGTTTTTCGGTTTCGGAAGTCACCGCACGACACGACCTCATCTCGCTGGAATCCGAAGGCAAGCTGCGTCGCGTACGCGGTGGAGCGGTATCGCTTTCTCGCTCCAACGCAATCTCGTATCCCGAGGAGCGCATCAATGTCCAAGTCGAGGCCAAGGAGGCCATCGCCGCAACCGCAGCAACTCTTGTTGATGATGGCGATGTTCTGGTAATTGATATCGGCACCACAGGCTTTTACTTCGCTAAGGCCCTCATGGACAAGCGTGAGATCACCATTATCACCGGCGATCTTGCAATCGCGAACTACGCCAGCTTCAATCTCCCCAATGCCTCGGTAGTGCTGTTGGGCGGCTCCGTGCGCAAAGGCCACCTCTATCTCGCGGGCGCACTAACGCTCGACTGCATGAGCAAACTACATGCCGACAAGGCGTTTGTCAGTGCCGACGGATTCCACCCCGACCACGGTTTTACCGTCGAGCACGACTTCTCGGCCATGATCAAGCATATGTACCTGACCAACTCAAATCAGGGCTACATGATGGTTGACCAGGGAAAGTTCAACAAGACCAGTTTTTATCAGTCCGCGCAGATCGATGACCTCGATGGCATCATCATTGATGGAGACGACGAGGGCATCATGACGGCGGCGATCGAGAGCAGCCGCAGTCATCCCAAGCTCTATATTGCAAAATAGCTCAAATGGCCGGGTCGCCCCACCGCGGGCGACCCGGCCATTTATTAGATCAACCCAAAGTGGCGCATGGCGGTGACAGTGCCGTCGCGTGCGACATCGTCGGTCACGTAGTCGGCGACCGCCTTGACCTCGGGCATGGCGTTACCCATGGCGACAGCCGTCTCGACGGCAGCGAGCATGCCCAGGTCGTTGCCCGAATCGCCAAAGC
>CAJKGV010000150.1:0-4591 GCA_905199455.1 Collinsella aerofaciens
ACATCCTGGTGCTGACGCTCGAAAACATGATCCGCTGACCCCGAAAAACACCCGGCCAAATTCAATGCTCTTCATGGTGGGGTGGACCTGGAAGCCGTCCTCGACGGTCTCGATGCGAGCACCCAGGGCCGTAAGGCAACGCACCGTAGCCTCGATGTCGGCGCAGGTGGTGTTACAGGCGACGTGTGTCTCGCCGTTGGCAAGCGCAGCGCAGATGATGAGACGGTGCGCCATCGACTTGGACGCGATGGCGGGAACGGTGCCCTTAAGCGGGGACGGGGTGATGCGGGCTAGCATGCGGATGCGTCTCCCTTCTGGCCGAGGCCCTCGGCAATGAGTTCGTGGAAAGTGGAAAGCGGCGTGCGGTCGATGCTGCAGCGGCCAATGCCGTGCGGAATCACCAGGTCGATGGTGTCGCCCGCGCGCTTCTTGTCGTGGAGCGCCTCGGCAAAGACGGCATCGGCATCTAGGTCGCAGCGGGTCTTGAGGCCATGGCGGGCGCAGAGCTCCTCAATACGACCGGGCAGTGCAGCATCGCAAATGCCGTGCAGGGCCGCGGCGCGCGTGATGATGCCCATGCCGATTGAAACGCAGTTGCCGTGTCCGAGCTCAAAGTGCTCGCAGGCCTCGACGGCGTGTCCGGCGCTGTGTCCAAAGTTGAGCAGCTTGCGCTGGTTGGTTTCGTGCTCGTCGGCGACGACCACGGCGCGCTTGATGTCGATGTTGCGGGCGATGATGAGTGCTACGCGGGCCACATCGCGGTTGAGCAGCTCCAGCGTGAGCGGGGTCTTCTCCAGCTCGGCGAAAAGCTCCGGGTCGGCGATCACGGCGTGCTTGACGACCTCGCCGCAGCCGTCGGCGAACTGCTCGGGCGTGAGGGTGGCCAGGCACCCCACGTCAGCGATAACCACGCTCGGCTGCCAAAAGGCGCCGGCCAAGTTTTTGCCGGCAGCCAGGTCGATGGCGGTCTTGCCGCCCACCGACGAATCCACCATGGCGAGCAGGCTCGTCGGGATCTGCACAAACTTGCAGCCGCGCATGTAGGTGGCGGCCACAAAGCCCGCCACATCGCCCACGACGCCGCCCCCGAGTGCCACGATCACGTCGGAGCGCGAAAGCTCGTGCTCGGCCACAAACTCCAAAATGGCAACATAGGTTTCGGCGCGCTTATGGGCCTCGCCGGCCTCGAAGGTGCAGATGCTCACCTCGTAGCCTGACGCCTCCAGGCTCTGCTTAACGGGCGTCTGGTAGAGCGGGCCCACGTTGGTGTCCGTCACGATGACGGCCTTGGCGCCGCCGGCAGTGGCGCGCACGAGCGGCCCCGCCTGCTCCAGCAAAAACGTGCCAACATGCACCTGGTAGGGGCGTGCGGTGTCGATATCGATGGTAATCGCCATAAGCTTCGGTCCTTTCGACCTGGCGTGATAGGTGGTCTAGTGGGAGGCCTCGTCGTCGAGCGCGCGCTTGATGCGGTCGCCCTCGGCAAGGAGATTCTCCAGATAGCGTTGGTCGCGGTCCTTAAGGGCGCGGCTGTAGGCGCCAAGCGACTCGATCAGGTGGTCGATCTCGAAGGCGAGCGCATTGGCGTCGTCGATCATAAGCTCGGACCACATCTGAGGATTGAGGTGCGCCACGCGGGTGAGATCGCGGTAGCTTCCGGCCGAAAAGCCGTGGTGGACCTGGGCGGTGGGGCTCTTGACGTAGGCGTTGGATACCACGTGCGCAAGCTGGCTCGTGAAGGCGATGACGCGGTCGTGTTCGGCGGCGCTGGTCACGCTGAACTTGCCAAAGCCCAAGGGGCGCACCATCTCGCGCACCTGGCCCAAAAGCTCCAGCTTGAGCGCATCGTCCACCGCGGGTGGCACGAGCACGAGCGGGGCGCCCTGGAACAGGTCGGCACGGGAGTGAGCGTAGCCTGAGAACTGGGTGCCCGCCATGGGGTGCGCGCCCACAAAGTAAAAGCCGTGCTCGCGGGCAAGCTCAAAGGCGCGCTCGCACACAATGCCCTTGACGCCCACGGTGTCGATCACCACGGGACCCATGATGGCGTCGGTGTCGGTGGCGTCGGCGAGTGCCTGGGCATGCGCCTCGAGCCATTCGATGCATGCCTCGGGATAGCAAGCCAGGACGATGATGTCGCATTCGCCGAGTGTCTTGCCGTTGAGCTCTCCGGCGACAGTGCCCATGCTGGCGGCCGTCATGACATCGTCATCGGGGTCCCAGGCCAGCACGCGGACGCCCGCCTGCGCATAGCCGCGGGCAAAGCTACCGCCGATGAGGCCAAGGCCGACGATGCCGGCGCACTTGGGGCCGCCCTGGTTAACGCGCGCGTTTCTCACCGTACCCATGAGCTACTCCATGGTCTCTTGGCAGACAACCTCGCGGATGGCTCGGATGCGGCGCATGGTGTCGTCGAACTGATCGGGGGTGAGGGCCTGGGCGCCGTCGGACCAGGCGCGGCTCGGCTCGTCGTGGACCTCGATCTCCAGGCCGTTGGCACCGCAGGCGGTCGCGGCGAGCGCCATGGGCTCAACGTAGCGGGTGTAGCCGGTGGCGTGGCTGGGGTCGGCGACGACAGGCAGGTGCGACAGGTGGTGCAGCACCGGCACGGCGTTGAGGTCGAAGGTGTTGCGGGTGCGGGTCTCGAAGGTGCGGATACCGCGCTCGCAAAGGATGACGTTGTCGTTGCCCTCGCTCATGATGTACTCGGCTGCCATAAGCAGCTCATCGATCGTGCCGGACATGCCGCGCTTGAGCAGGATCGGGGTCTGGGTCTTGCCGACCTCCTTGAGCAGGGGGAAGTTCTGGGCGTTGCGGGCGCCGATCTGCATGACGTCAATCTTCTTGTCAAGGAAGACCTGCACGTCGCGCGGGTCCATGATCTCGGTGACGATCGGCATGTCGAGCTCGGCAGACGCCTCGCATAGCAGGTCCAGCCCGGCGGGGCCCATACCCTGGTAGGCGTAGGGGGAGGTGCGGGGCTTGTAGGCGCCACCGCGCAGCATCGTGGCGCCGGCGGCCTTTACGCGGCGTGCGATGCGGATGAGGTTCTCGCCCTCGACGGAGCAGGGACCGGCGATGACCTGGAACTGGTCGCCGCCGATCTTGACGCCGTGGCCGCAGTCGATGACGGAGTCCTCGGGGTGGAACTTGCGATTTGCGCGCTTGAACGGCTCGGAGACGCGCTGCACGCGCTCGACGACATCCATGGACTCGAGCAGGAACGGGTCGATCTTGGTCGTATCGCCCACCAGGCCGATGATCGTCTCGTTCTCGCCGCGCGAGACATCGGTCTTCAGGCCCTTTTTCTCAATCCAGCTGACGATATGGCTGACGGCCTCGTCGCTGGCGCTCTGCTTTAAAATTGCAATCATGGTGTGCCTCTCACCTCGATGGATAACTTTTGCAAAAACGGCCCGCATCGCGAGCCGTGTATATATGGTGCATGAGAGTTTATACTATCTGACTCGCTTTTGCCTTCTAAAGTGGGCCGTTGCGTTGCGTCTTCCTCGGAATTGCAAAGCTTTTTCTTTTATTTTGATAGCCCGTGGTGCACTTGGGTATAATGCCAACTGTTGGCCCTATTAGCTCAGGGGATTAGAGCGTCTGCCTCCGGAGCAGAAGGCCGTTGGTTCGAATCCAACATGGGGCACCATTCCAATTTTGCTCGAACCCGCTGGATGTCCAATCTGGCGGGTTCGCCCTTTTTGTCGTAGTTCAGCGTGACCAGTATCTCGTCCTCCGAGACGACAGCCTGCCACACGAACGCCTTCAGCAGCGTCGCGTCGTCGAGCGCCGTCCCGCACTGCAGGAAGTCGGCGAAGCGCTCCGGGTCTATCCGCTCGTCCGTGATGGCCTCGAGGTCGTACCTCGCGCGCGCCTGCTGCTCCTCGAGCTCGGCTATGCGCTCGTTCGCGCCCGGCGCTATCACGCCCTGCTCGATGGCGTTGAGGATGTTCCTCAGGCCCCTCTCCGCGGCCCTGAGCGAGTCCTCCGCCTGCCTGCGGCGCGCCCTCACCTCGGCAGTGTCCGCGCGCTCCGCTACCATGTTGGCTATCTGCAGCGCCTCGCCGCGGTCGCCCAGCAGCTCCCTCAGCGCCGAGGCTATGGAGCCCTCGAGCTCCTCGCGCCTGATGTTGCGGACGCACGACCCCGGGCAGCTGTAGTACTCGTACTTCACGTTGTTGCGGCCCCTGCCGCTCACGCCCTGCAGGTTCCTGCCGCATTCCGCGCACAGCGCCGCCCCCGCGAGGGCGAAGTCGCCCCAGTTCTCGCTCGAGCGCTGCTTGCGGCACTTGATTCCCTGGACCTCCATGAACGTCACCTCGTCCACGATCTGCGGCATCCCGCCCTCGCGGACGATGCCTCCCCACTCGTACCTGCCCGTGTACCTTCGGTCGCGCAGCATCTGCTGCACCATCGCCTGGCCGCACGGGTTGCCCTTGCGCGTCCTGAGGCCGCGCCGCGCGAACTCGCGCGCTATCGCGTTCATGGACATGCGCTCGAGCCTCAGCGCGAAGGCCTCGCGCACCCACGCCGCCTGCGCCTCGTCGAACTCGTACTCGTCGTCCTCGTGGCGTCGGTAGCCGAA
>CAJKGV010000151.1:0-4572 GCA_905199455.1 Collinsella aerofaciens
TTGTAGAATACTCAATCGCTGTCGTTTTCTAGAGAAAGATGATTGCTTGTGAAGAAGGAAGACGCAATTGAGCTCGAGGGTACGGTAAAGGAACCGCTGCCCAACGCCATGTTTAAGGTCGAGCTCGAGAACGGTCATTCGGTTCTGTGCAACATTTCTGGCAAGATCCGAATGAATTACATCCGCATTCTCCCCGGTGACAGGGTTGTCGTGGAGCTTTCCCCGTACGACCTGACCCGCGGTCGCATCACCTATCGCTATAAATAGCGACACGCATACATGCTCTTTTCCGACTGCAGGCTTAGCTCAACCTACGGTCGGTTTGCGTGTGAAGACCAGCCATAGTTTTAAACGCCTGCGGCTGGGCGAGTAGATAGTAGGGAAGTAGTTTGAGCGCTACCGAAAGGAAGAACGATGAAGGTACGTCCTTCGGTCAAGAAGATGTGCGATAAGTGCAAAATCATTAGGCGCCATGGCAAGGTCCTCGTCATTTGCGAGAACCCCCGTCATAAGCAGCGTCAGGGTTAAGAGAGGAGACTACGTTGGCCCGTATTAATGGTGTTGACCTCCCGCGTGAGAAGCGCGTTGAGATCGGTCTGACCTACATTTACGGCATCGGCCGCACCACTGCGACGAAGATCTGCGTCGAGTGCAACGTTAACGTGGATACGCGCGTTAAGGACCTCACCGAGGATGAGGTTAACGCCATCCGCGATTATATTGATAAGAATCAGATCATGGTTGAGGGCGACCTCCGCCGTGAGCGCAACCAGAACGTCAAGCGCCTTATGGACATCGGCTGCAACCGCGGCCTTCGTCACCGCAAGGGCCTCCCGGTCCGCGGCCAGCGCACCCACACTAACGCTCGTACCCGCAAGGGCCCGAAGCGTCAGATCGGTGCTAAGAAGAAGAAATAAGGAGCGCTAGATAGATGGCTACTGCTAAGAAGAACGTTCGCGCTGCCCGTCTGAAGCGCGCGGACCGTAAGAACATTTCCGTGGGCCAGGCTCACATTCGTTCTACGTTCAACAACACGATCGTTTCGATCACCGATCCCCAGGGCAACGTCATTTCCTGGAAGTCGGCTGGCCAGGTGGGCTTCAAGGGCTCCCGTAAGTCCACGCCGTTCGCTGCCCAGATGGCTGCCGAGGCTGCTGCCAAGCAGGCCATGGAGCACGGTATGAAGAAGGTTTCCGTCTTCGTCAAGGGCCCCGGCTCCGGTCGTGAGACCGCCATCCGCTCCCTCCAGGCTGCTGGCCTCGAGGTCTCGAGCATCCAGGACAAGACCCCCATTCCGCACAACGGCTGCCGCCCCAAGAAGCGTCGCCGCGTGTAACTGAAAGGATCGTATCAATATGGCAATCGACAGGACTCCTGTTCTTAAGCGCTGCCGTCAGCTCGGGATCGATCCCGCTGAGCTCGGTTACAGCAGCAAGAAGGAATCTATCCGTCAGCCCAAGCGCCGTCGCAAGGAATCTGAGTACGGCATGCAGCTGCGCGAGAAGCAGAAGGTCAAGTTCATCTATGGCGTTCTGGAGAAGCAGTTCCACGGCTACTTCAACAAGGCCCGCAAGATGAACGGCGTCACCGGTGAGAACCTCATGATCATCCTTGAGTCTCGCCTCGACAACGTCGTCTTCCGTCTTGGCTTCGCCCGTACCCGCAAAGAGGCTCGTCAGTCCGTCCGTCACGGTCACTTCACCGTGAACGGCAAGCGCGTGGACATCCCGTCCTACCGCGTCAAGGCCGGCGACGTCGTCGCTGTCGGCGAGAAGTTCCGTGACCTCCTCCCCATCAAGGAGGCCCTGATTTCCTCCGAGCGCTTTGAGGTCCCTGGCTGGCTCGAGGTCGATATCGAGAAGCTGTCTGGTAACGTGCTCGCTCTGCCGACGCGTGAGCAGATCAGCGGTGATATCAACGAGCAGCTCATCGTCGAGCTCTACTCTAAGTAGTCCATCCGGGCTGCTGAGGCTGGAGGTAATACATGTCAGAATTCATTAGGCCTCAGGTTCAGGTCGAAGAGATCAACGAGACGTCTGCTCGTGTCTCCGTCGAGCCGCTCGAGCGTGGTTACGGCGATACGCTGGGTAACTCCCTTCGTCGCGTTCTTCTGTCCTCGCTCGAGGGTGCCGCCGTCGAGGCTATTCAGATCGATGGTGCGCAGCACGAGTTCATGACCATCCCTAACATGGTCGAGGATGTCACCGACATCGTCCTGAATGTCAAGGGTCTTGTCTTCAGGGCTCTCGGCACGACCGACGAGGCGACCGCAACCATTTCGGTTGACGGCCCCTGCGAGGTCACCGGTGCGGACTTCTTTATTCCGTCCGAGTTTGAGCTGGTCAACCCCGAGCAGCACATTGCTACGCTCACCGAGGGTGGCCATCTCACCATGAGCATGCGCATCGGCTATGGCCGCGGCTATGTTTCTGGCGAGGCTAACAAGCGTGACAACGATCCCATCGGTGTGATCCACGTCGACTCGCTGTACTCGCCGGTGTCCCGTTGCGCCAAGCTCGTTGAGGCTTGCCGTGTCGGCCAGCATACCGACTACGACCGCCTTGTCCTCGAGATCGAGACCAACGGTTCCATCGCCCCGCGCGACGCCGTGGTCCAGGCTGCCAATATCATCAACCAGCATATGGCCGCCTTTATGAACCTTGCCGAGACCCCCGAGGTCGAGGAGGAGGCTTCGATCTTCGCTCCCGAGGTCACCAACGACAACGCCGAGCTGGACAAGCAGATCGAGGATCTGGACCTTTCCGTCCGTTCCTACAACTGCCTTAAGCGCGCCAGCATTCACTCGGTCCGTCAGCTCGTTGAGTTCTCGGAGAATGATCTGCTCAACATCCGTAACTTCGGTGTTAAGTCGATCGAGGAAGTGAAGGACAAGCTTGAGTCCATGGGCCTGAGCCTGAAGGCTTAATGCTTCGCATATTTGAGGAGAAACTAGACCATGCGTCACAACGTTAAGAAGGGCCTGAAGCTCGGCACCGATGCGAGCCACACCAAGGCCATGAAGAAGAGCCTTGCTAAGGCCCTCTTCGAGAACGACCGCATCAAGACCACCGAGACCCGCGCTAAGGCGCTGCGTTCGGTCGTCGATCCGATCATCACCTGGGCCAAGAAGGGCGACCTGCACTCTCGTCGTCTGGCTATCGCCAAGCTCGGCGATAAGCAGCTCGTTGCCGAGATCTTCGACAAGGCTGCTCAGGGCATGTGGCAGGACCGCAACGGCGGTTATACCCGCATCATGAAGCTCGGCAACCGCAAGGGCGACAACGCTCCCATCGTTATCATGGAGCTCGTCACCGAGCCTTGCACGCCTAAGGCCAAGAAGGCTGCTCCGGCCCCCAAGAAGGCCGCTGCTCCCAAGAAGGTCGAGGCTGTCGAGGAGGCTCCTGCTGAGGAGACCGCTGAGTAGACATTCCGTCTGCATAGGCTATATTCGAGGGGTACGTTCGCGTACCCCTCTTTTTTTGTCGCGATACCGTTACTTGTTTGTTGGGAGCGCCCATGACTGCGCCGTCTGATTTCAATTCGACCCCCGAGCTTGACGCCACGCTCGTATTTCGCGTGGCCTATGATGGCTCGTCGTATAGCGGATTTGCCGAGCAGCCGGGACAGACGACGGTTGCGGGTGAGCTACGTCGAGCTATTGAGACGCTCCTGCGCCGTCCGATCGACCTGACGTGTGCGGGACGTACCGATGCCGGCGTGCATGCGGTGGCACAGTTTATCAGCGTGCCCGTAACGGACGCTGAGCTGGCTTTGACGCGCCGTAGGTGGCTGAGGGCTATGGATGCCCTCCTGCCCAAAGATATCGCCATAAACGAGGTCTACAAGGCCCGTAAAGGCTTTTCTGCACGCTTTGATGCGCGTTCCCGTACATATACGTACCGTATTGCCGATCGCGACGCGCGTCCCGTGCTCTCACGGGGTGCCGTGTGGTGGCATCGCTATCCCTTGGATGTTGAGGCGATGTCTGCTGCCTGCCCCGCGCTGCTGGGCGAGCAGGACTTTAAAAGCTTTTGCAAGGTTGCCTCGGCCGTTGGCAAGCCCACGCATCGCTGCGTGATGCGAGCCGAGTTTGGCCATGAGATTGCGTTTGGCGAGGACATCCTGACGTTTACCATCGAGGGCAATGCGTTTCTGCATTCGATGGTCCGCACGATCGTGGGCACGCTTGTCGAGATTGGCATGCATCGCCGTGAACCCGAGTGGATGCGCGAGGTCATCGATGCTTGCGACCGTACCGCTGCGGGCCCCACGGCTCCTGCCTGCGGCCTTACGTTTATGGGCGTGGATTACGATCCCGCCGAGCTTGTCGTGCTCGACTAGGGGAGGGCTCGGCGCGTCGTGCGTCGGCACCTGTCATCTGTGGGCTGCGCGTGTGCAACATCTGTTCTTGGCGTGCAATACAACCGGTGTCTCATTGCTTTTATTGCCGGGGTGTACCATGAACGACAGTTTGATTCACTGCTGTCGAGAGGACGGATAACTTGGTTCGACGTGGCTCGCATCCGCGACTTTCGGTGATCCTTGTGGTAGAAGGTTCGCCCAGCTATGCGA
>CAJKGV010000152.1:0-4563 GCA_905199455.1 Collinsella aerofaciens
GCCATTAGTTTACTTTTAGGCACACTCCGCAGGACGCAAGAAGCCCTCGCCGCACGAAGTGCGCAGCGAGGGCTTCTTGCATGTCCGAGGACGTGCCTAAAAGTAAACTAATGGCGGGCCCGGACGACTACAGGGCTATCGATTACCCCGTGTTCTGCAATCCTGCCGAGACGCCTGTCACAGTCGAAAGGATCAGGCTCATGTACTCGGCCTTCTTCTCCTCGGCCATCTCGTCCTGGTTCATACGCACCTCGCGAAGGGCGCGGACCTGGGCGATGGACAGGGCGTCGACATAGGGGTTACGCACGCGAACGGCGCAGCCGAGCACGCGACGACGCTGCAGCGGCCATTCGTCACCGACGATGGCAAGGACCCACTTACGGGTGAGCTGCATCTCGGTAAAGACCTTCTCGGACAGATCCTCGCGGTCGCCCAGGTGCAGATACATCTTGGCGATGCGCTGGTCGGTCTTGGCGATCGACATCTCAATATTGTCGATGAACGTGCGGAAGAACGGCCACTCCTGGTAGGCAGCCTTGAGCTGGTCAAGGTCGCCCAGCTGCTCGCAAGCGGTGCCCAGACCGTACCAAGCGGCCAGGTTAATGCGCGCCTGGCTCCAGCTGAAGATCCACGGGATGGTACGCAGGTCATCGAGCGACTTGGCGCCCAGACCGCGCTTGGCGGGACGCGAGCCGATCGGCAGCAGACCGACCTCGGTCAGCGGCGTCACGGTCGAGAACCACGGTGTAAAGTCCTCGGTGTTCAGCAGGTCCAGATAGCGTTCGTGGCTTGCAGTGTTGAGCTTCTCGGCCATATCCCAGAACTTCTGCGTGGTCTCGGTGTTGGTCTTCTCGACACTCGGGGCCGACTGCAAAAGCGTTGCGGCGGCAACGGACTCAACATGGCGCTGAGCCAGCGTGCGGTTGCCGTAACGGGCAAAGATGACCTCGCCCTGCTCGGTGAGCTTAAAGAAGCAGTTGACCGAACCCTTGGGCTGCGCCAGCACGGCCTTGTTGGCCGGGCCGCCGCCACGGCCCACGGCACCGCCGCGACCGTGCATGAGCACCAGGTCGATATCGTTCTTCTCGGCCCACTTGGCGATGCGCTCCTGCGCGGAGTGCAGCGCGAGCATGGCCGTGGTAGGACCGGCATCCTTGGAAGAGTCGGAATAGCCCAGCATGACCTCCATGCGGCGGTTGGTCTGGGCAAGGCGCTTTTGCACCACGGGCAGCGTAAGCATCTGATCGAGCACGTCGACGCAGCCCTCGAGGTCCTCGAGCTGCTCGAACAACGGGATCACGTCGAGCTCGGGGACATCCTCCTCGTGTGCAAAGGACAGGTGCGCCAGCTCAAAGACGTCGGCCACATGCTGAGCGCTCTTGGTAAACGAGATGATGTAGCGGTGCGCCATCTTCTTGCCGTAGCGCTTTTGGATGGAGCCGATAGCGCGGAAGGTATCGATGACCTCGCGCGTCATGGGCTGCAGGTCGCCATGGATACCGTTCTCGTGGATATCCTTAAGGGCGCGGGCATGCACCACGGAGTGCTGACGGAACTCCATCTCGACCATATGGAAGCCGAAGGACTCGACCTGCCAGATGATGGTTTGGACCGGGCCGTAGGCAGCACGGACGGCACCGCAGGCGGCCAGCGAACGCTGGACGACGCGCAGGTCATCCAGGAACTCGTCGGCGCTGTGGTACATGGTGTCGGTGATACGACGGACGGTGGCGTTCAGGCGGTCGGCCATGACGAGCATGACGGCGCGATGCGGCTCGTGCTCGGAGATCAGCTCGGCGCGGGCCGTGTAACGAGGGCTCATCTCGACCTGATGGTTCCACAGGTTAATGAGCTCGGCCGACGGCTTGCTGTAGGTAGCCTCGAGCGTGAGGTTGCGGCCGATGTGGCGGCACTTGTCCTCGAGCTTGAGCACCATGTGCGTAAAGTACTTGGCGGCGACCTCACGGCTCACCTTGGCGGTGACGTTGGGGTTACCGTCGCGGTCGGAACCGATCCAGCTGCCGGGATGGAAGAACGCCGGGCACAGCGGCGGCACAGTACCGGCCTTGTCGCCCAGCACCCAATCGTCAAAACGACGATAGATAACGGGGATAACGTCGAACAGCGTGTTATCGAAGATGTCGATGATGGTATCGGCTTCCTCGACCGGCGTGGGCTTCTTGAGCGCGATGGGGCTCGTACGCACCAGGGCGTCGATCTCCTGCAGCATATGGCGCTCGTTCTCCACCAGGTCGGAGCCGCCCAGACGCGGACGCTCCTCCAGCAGGTTGGAGATACGGCGGATCTTGCCCTCGACGGCCTTACGACGGGCCTCGGTGGGATGTGCGGTAAAGACAGGGTGGAACTCGAGCTTGTCGAGCAGCTCGTTGGCACCCTCGACACCCAGCTCATTCACCAGCTGGTGATAGGCAACGGTAAGCTCGTTGGCAGGATCGACCTCGGTATCGGTCGACGCACCGGCCTCGCGCTCGCGCAGCTGCGCCACACGGTAGTTCTCCTCCGACAGGTTTGCCAGATGGAAAAAGCTCGTAAAGGCGCGAACGATGACCTGCTGCTTATCGAGCGGCAGGCTGTCGATCAAATCGACGACCTCACGAAATGCCACGGCAGTGGGCTCGTCGGCGGTGGGCACGCCCTGCTCGTCGACGGCTTCGTCGGCAGCGCAGGTACCGGGGTTGCCGGCATTGACCACAATCTCGGCTGTCAAAATCTTGTCGAACAGGTCCGCGATCTCGGGATCATACTCGCTAAGCACACGGCGCTCCAGGCGCAAGAACAGCGCCAGATTGTCGCGCAGCTCCTCGGGGATCTCGATCTCGGCGAGACGCTCCCTGGACTCGGCATTCGAGCCGATTCGGTTAACGAGGCGGTTGACCACGGCAGCGACGCGCGCCGCGGCTTCGGGTACAGACTGGTTGCTTAGGTTCTCAGCCACGTTTCCTCCCATTCCTCCTTCTATGCACGTAACATGCGGTATTCATTATAGGCGCTTGAGAAATACTTTCGACACTGATTGCGCTTTACCACACAAAAGTATTTTCTGCATTGCAAAGGTTTTTGCCCTAAATGGTCGTATTTCTCGGTGGGCGGCATACGTAAACGGAGGCATTCCGCATAAAAGCGAAACACCCCCGTAACAATCGCTCTCCATGAGCAGGACACGTTAGCAGGCCCGAAGCTCAAAAAGATGCGCTACAGGCGCTCGCGAACCGCCTCGACGACGTTGTCCAGATCGGCGAGCACCTCGTCATGGCTCTGCATGTCGCGCACTTTGACCTTGCCGGCGGCAAGCTCGTCGCCACCCAGGACCAAGATGAGCTTGGCGCCTACCTTATCGGCTTGCTTAAACTGGGCCTTGAGCGAACGACCCTGATAGTCGGCCTCGGCCACGATACCTGCGGCGCGAAGCTCCTGCGTAATGGCAAAGACGTTCTGGCGCAGTTCCTTGCCGGCATTGGCGACATAGACGCACGGGGCCTCATCGGCACCCAGATCGCTGCCAAAGGCCTGCAGGGCCAGCAGGGCGCGCTCAAAACCGACGGCAAAGCCGACGCCCGCCGTGGGCTTGCCACCCTCGAGCTCGACCAAGCCGTCATAGCGGCCGCCGCCGCCGATGGAGCCGACGCCGGCGCCAGGAGCCTCGACCTCAAAGACAGTACGGGTGTAGTAGTCCAGGCCGCGCACCAGGGTGGGATCCTCGACATACTCGATACCGGCGGCATCCAGATAGCGCTTGACCTGCTCGTAGTGCTCACGGCACTCGTCGCACAGGTTGTCACCCATCAGCGGAGCCTCGGCCATGATCTCGCGGCAGTGGTCGTTCTTGCAGTCGAAGGCACGCAGCGGGTTGAGCTCGGCGCGCTCGCGGCACTCATCGCACATCTCGTCTGCGTGATCGAGGATGAACTGCTTGACCTGCTCGCGGTAAGCCGGACGGCACTGGGCGTCACCCATCGAGTTGATGAGCAGACGAAGCTTGGAAAGATCGAAGCCCAGGCGCTTGTAGAACTCCATGAGCATGATGATGCACTCGGCGTCTGCCGCCGGATCGGGAGCGCCGAGCCACTCGATGCCCACCTGGTGGAACTGGCGCAGGCGGCCCTTCTGGGGACGCTCGCCGCGGAACATAGCCTCGGCGTAGTAAGCCTTAAACGGCGTGGAGCCCTGGGGCACCAGGTTGTTCTCCACGACGGCGCGCACCACACCGGCCGTGCCCTCGGGACGAAGTGCCAGGCGCTGCTTGGGCTTGAGCTTGGTGTCGGTACCCTCGGTAAAAACGCGCTCCAGGTTGGCGCCGCTAAAGACGCGGAACATTTCCTTGCGCACGACGTCGGTCGACTGGCCGATACCGTGGACAAACACGTCCACCTGCTCGATCGCGGGCGTCTCGATGGGTTTAAAACCAAACGGCTCGAACACGCCGGCCGCAATCTGCTGCATCTTTTGCCAGGCGCGCATCTCGGCGCCGATAAGGTCGCGGGTTCCCTCCGCCTTCTGTGCCTGCATGGGCAAACACCTTTCTTTTGTATCGCGTCATAGGTA
>CAJKGV010000153.1:0-4563 GCA_905199455.1 Collinsella aerofaciens
CCGACAGCTTGCAGAGGACAAACAAGAGAACAAATGAAAGGCAAGGCTGTCGGCGCCGTTGGCGAACATAAAGTTCTCGAGCTCATTGCGAACCTGCTTCTCAGTCATACCAGGCTTAATAAAGCCGAGCATGTGCTGGAAGGCGGCGTCGGTGATCGACTGTGCGTGGCGCATGAGCTCGATCTCCTCGGCATCCTTGATGGCGCGCATCTTGCGGATGTCGTCGTGCATCAGCGGCAGCATGCAGGCGACGGAGCGGTCCTCCAGACCGCGCTGAATGCCCTGGTAGAAATTAATCTGCATGTCGTCCTCGACAGCGCAGACGCGGCACTTGTTGGCCGCGATCTTGCCGGCGACCCAACCGGGGATGGTGCCCTCGTCCATGTCGTAGACCCAGGTACTGCCGGCGGGCGTGTTCTCCTCAAAGCTGTTGAGGTAGCGCGAGTCGGTATGGAACAGGCACTGGTCAGCCGTAATAAACGCCGCGTGCGGGAACTCGAAGGTGTAGTCGAAGACGCCCTTCACGCCCGTAAGCCAACGAAGGTTGGCCTCGTCGCGCACCACGATGGCGTCGTAGCCACGCTCGGCCATCAGGGCACGGACACGCTCGATACGACCGGCAGGACCGGCAGCAAACTCAGACATGCAGATTCCTTTCTTGTTGTCTCTATATAGACGGGACGGGTCTCAACCGAACGACGGAATCGCATGCGATCCGCAACCGATTGGAAACCCGCCCCTCAACATGATACGAAAGACGATGGAAGTCAATAAATCTTAGAGAAGTTCTTTGCGAGAAGCCAAGTAGGCGTGAGCATGGCGCTCAAGAACCTCGTCCTCAACGTTCGTTAGGCGAATGGCGCCGAGTGCCGCGGGCAGCGGCAGCATGCTGCGGTTTGAGCGCGCGAACTGCTGCCTACGGAACTCCTCGATATATGCGGCAGGCTCCAGATCGAAGGCAAGTTCCTCGATACCAAAGTCCTCCAAGCAGTCATCGACCTCAAAGACGTAATCGATATCGAAGTCGCAGGCATCATGTGCTAGGCGCGCCTCAAAGCGCATGCCCTCGGACAACAGCTGGTAGGCAGGGACCTGCGAAGCGGCATCGCCCAAGCAAGCGCGCAGGGTGCGCTCCCCCGTCTTGCCAAAATCGAGCGCATGGCGGGCGCTCGGGTTCGTGGCCATCAGTACGTCCTTACAGGCAGTCTGAGACCATTGAACAGCATTGACGAGCGCGACCTCCTCGCCCGCGAGAATCTCGGGGACGGTCTCAGTAAACTGATTCCAGCGGGACTTGCTGCTCGAAAGCATGGTGCCAACAAGTACCACATAGCCGAGCTTGAGGTCCTCGGGGTCCGCCTCGCGAACAAGGTCGAGGTCACACACGACCAAGCCCGGTTCGGGACGGAACGCGATAGCGGGAAGCGCATTGGCCGACGAGGCAACGAGCGGCTTCATGGTCGTCGCGACCGTGAGCATGGCGTCAAACGTCGTCGGCAGCAGCGCGCACTCGGTGCGACCGCACCACTGGTTGGCGCACCAGCTAACAACCGAGCAGGTCGCCGTGTCGCCGACAGCGACAACGAGATCGTCGCAGGTAATGCCGCTAGCCGACAGGGCGCTAAAGACGGTATCGGCATCGGCCAGCGTCGCGCCATCAGGCGAAACCTCAAGGAAAAGCTGCGACACAGCAAAGCCGGCGTCGACCAGCGCATGCTCGACGACCTCACCAAAGCGCTCGGATGCGGCGTCGTTCCAAACCACCATCGCGCGCTTAGGCTTACCCACAGCCGAGGCAAACATGCGCGGCAGCTCATCGAACGCGCCCAATCCGACGCGGACATCGACGCTGCGGTTTTGGAAATTGATCAGTTGACGGCGAATCATAGCAGTCCACGCTCCAAAAGCATCTCGGCACAAAGGTAGGAAACGTCCTCGAAGGACTTGTTGCGAATATCAAGGGTAAGGTCGGCAGCCTGGCGATACAACGGACGGCGATGCTCAAACAGGCGCGCGGCATGCTCGGGCGAACGGAAATCGGGGCGCGTATCGGACCGACGAATCTGGCGAATCGAATCCTCGAAGTCGCCCTCGAGGTACACACACGTACCCATTTCGTGCATCAACTCAATATTCACCGGCGTCTCGACGATACCGCCCCCGCACGAAACCAACAGGCTGCGCTCGCTTTGGAGCGAACGGAGCGCCGAGGTCTCGAGCTCGCGAAAACGATCCTCGCCCTCGGTCTCAAAAATCTCGGTTACCGACTTGCCGCAACGGCGCACGACCAGGCGGTCGGTATCGATAAAACGCCGCTTGAACATAGTGCCGACGTTGCGCGCGAGCGTCGATTTGCCCGCGCCCAAAAAGCCGATAAAGAAGATATGGTCGCAGCCGTGTTTGATGTGCTGAGACATGGCGAAACCTATTCCTCGCAGGGAAGGTCGCGCAGGGCCCGGCGCTCAAAGATACGGAAGATCTGCGTGTACCACAGGTCCTGGGTTGCCTGCGGCTTTACCAGGATGGTATCGACGCCGGCGAAATTGCCGCTCCACACGTCAGTGTAGAGCTGATCACCGATCAGCACCGCCTCGTCGGCCGTGGCGCCGAGGCGCTTAAGACCCGCCTTGAGGGCAAACGGCGCCGGCTTCATGGCGTGGCTAATGGCCTCGAGTCCCAGCTCGCGTGCAGAGCTCATGACCTGGTCGCGATGCCAGTTGTTGGACACCATGCACAGCTTAAAGCCTTTGGCGCGGGCGGTATCGAGCCAAGCGGAAACCGCGGCGGGAACCTGCTCGGTGTCGCGCGGCACCAGGGTGTTATCGCGATCGAGCAGAATGGCGCGTTTGCCGTCGGCCCACAGGGTATCAAGGTCGATGCGATCGACCGAGGCAACGTATCGTTTGGGGCTAAAAATCCTCATGCTAATTCCAAGACTGTTGATGCTCTTCGTAGGTTTGCGAGAAGTACTCCTCGTCCTGCGTAATGTAGAAATACAGGTCATCGGAGTCGGTCGGCTCAAGCGTGGCCTTGAGTGCCTCGAGCGACGGAGAGCAGATGGGCGTGGGTGGCAGACCCTCGTGCTTATAGGTGTTATACGGACTATCGCTCTGCAGGTCGTCGGCGGTAACCTCGCCACCGGTGACATACATCATGGTCGCATCGCTGTTGAGATAGCGCAGGCCGTCGAGCTTGCCGGCAAGGCGGTTGTAGAAGACCGAGGCCACGTGCGCACGTTGATCGGCGTTGAGGCCCTCGCGCTCAACGATAGAGGCCAAGTTGACGATGTCGTAGTCGGACATCTCCACACCGTAGCGCTCCTTGATTTTGGCTTCGCAGCTCGCAAAGTCAAGCGACTTGTACTCGGTCTTAAACTGATCGAGCATGGCGCGAATCACATCATCGGCCGTCGGCGAATCACCCAACGAATAGGTCTTGGGGAACAAGAAACCCTCGAGCGAGTCGTTGGCGGCGCCCTTAAGGAAGCTATAGTCGTCCACGTAGTTGGAGACCTTGGCCTGGTTGAGGAAGTCTTCCTTAGAGATGCTGTCGTAGGCCTGGGCCACACGATCGGCGACTTGATCGACCGTTAGGCCCTCAGGGATAGTCAGCGCATTGGAGCCCGCGTTGGGGCCTTCCATGAGCTGCTGAACAACCTTGGTCGCATCCATGAGTGTGGTGAACGAATAGGTACCAGGCTTGAGCGACATATCGGCGTTAAGCTTTTTCACCGCCGCATAGTAATCCTTGGGATTTTCGACGATATGGTTCTCGGAGAGAATCGAGGCGATCGTATCGCCCGAAGCACCGTCGGGAATGGTCACCGTAACCTGCTGACCAGCCGTGACCTTCGCATCCTCACCGGCAAAGAAGCCCTTGACGGCTGGCACGACAAAGAAAACGATCGCGACAAGCGCAAGAACCGCCACCACAACGCCGACGATCATGGGAACCGGAGAACTCTTCTTTTGAGCACCGCGACGAGCATGCGTGTTGTAGCTCGAGCGGGTCGCCGGAGCAACGCCATGCGAACCGCGAGCGTGATGCGAATGCGATTGAGGGGCCTGCGTTCGCTGGGTAGGGGCCTGCTGCTTAAAGCGGGTACCGCCTGCAGGCTGAGCCGTACGAGCAGTGGGCTGCTGAGCCGCGTGAGAAGCCGGATGCTGAACCGAGCGAGCAGAAGGCTGCTGACCCGTCCGTTGAACAGGTTGGGCCGAACGAGAGAAGGACTGCACCGGGCGCGCGGCAGGCTGTGCTGGGCGCTGCGTCGGCTGTGCCGGACGCTGGCCAGGCTGGGCAGGGCGCGACGCCGGCTGCTGTGTACGATTCGGCTGGCGCGGATCGGAAGCGCTAGGCATGCTGGACCTCCTCGTTTTTACGATCGAGCCACGTCTGCAAAAACAGGCTGGCGGCAATCATGTCGATCTTGCCCCTCATCTGCTTTTCGTTGAGTCCCTGCTCGCGCAGGATACGCTTGGCCTCTTGCGAGGACAGACGCTCGTCCTCAAACTCCAGCGGAAGATCGAGCTCGTCGGCAATCTTTTGCGCCACGGCGGCAACGCG
>CAJKGV010000154.1:0-4544 GCA_905199455.1 Collinsella aerofaciens
GGAATCGGCTAAAGTGCGATGGCGAAATTGGTTGTTTTTACAGTAGCGCTAACACGCCCCCGCCGGCGCTCGTCGAGGCCGAGAACAGGCAGGTCATGTTCCTGGCCGCCCGGATATCGGAGGCCCTCGACGAGGCCGGGGCCCTCGAGGCCGAGACGGCGGCGCTGCTCGAGGGCGACGAGACCTACGCGTGCCTGCTCACCGTGCCCGGCATCGGCCCGAGGACCGCGGCGCAGCTCGCGGTGTCGGTCGACATCGGGAGGTTCCCGGACCACGACCACCTGGCCTCGTACTGCGGCATAGCCCCGAGGGTGAGGAGCTCCGGCACGTCGGTGAGGTCGGTCAGGGCGTCCAGGCGCGGCGACGCGAGGCTCAAGTCCCTGCTGATCTTCTCGTGCAACAGCCTGGTGAGGTCCTCGGGGCGCTACGGCGAGTACTACTGGGCCTGCAGGGCGCGGGGCATGGGGCACGGGCGGGCGCTCAAGGCCGTCGCGAGGAAGCGGCTCAGGGCGATATACGCCGTGATGCGCGACCGGGTGCCCTACCGGGAGTAGCCCCGACGGTTGACAAAACTATAGGAACACCCAATGACTACTCCGGCAACGCCGATGTTTTGGCGCGGACAGCGAAAGCCCGCCAGAGCGAGCAAGGTGCCTTGAAACAAGGCGGCATTGATCTTTTGATCATGCCGTCGAAGTTGAAAGGCAGATTGCCGCTCTGGCGGGCTTGCAGCGTCGACTGGTTACGCGGGTTGGTAAACCCGCGTAACTACAAATCCCCGCCGGCGCCCAAAAGCTTGCGCATGACCTGCTCAGGGTTGACCGAGCCGTCGCGCGGGGCCAGGGCGGTGATCTTCTTCTGCATCTTGTACTCATGCAGCTCGTCCTCGAGCTGGCGCACGCGAGCACGGAGCTTTTCGTTCTCGCGCTCACGCTCCTCGGCACGCTCCTTCATATCGAGGATGCGCACCACGCCGGCAAGGTTGATGCCTTCGTCGGTCAGCTGGTTGATGAGCTCCAGGCGCTCGATATCGGCACGCGAATACAGACGCGTGTTACCGCCCGAGCGCTGGGGGTTCACCAGGCCCTTGGACTCGTAGACGCGCAGAGTCTGCGGATGCATGCCGGTCAGCTCGGCCGCCACGCTGATCATGTACAGCGGTTTGTTCCTATTGTCCTCGGCCATGCTACCTGACCCCTTTCCGTCTCGCACATCTCCATCATAAGCCTGCGGCCAGCCCGTGGGCTACGCAGCCAAACTAGAACGTCGCCTTGTAACGGTTGACTTTCTCGCGGTAGTCGCGCGTGTCGGCCTCGCGCAGCTTGGTCATGGCATCGCGCTCATCGTCGGACAGGTTCGAGGGAACCTGTACCTTGATCTCGACGAGCAGCGCACCCGTGCGGCCGCGATGCTTAACGTCGGGCGCACCCATCTCCTTAAAGCGGAACTTCTTGCCCGTCTGGGTGCCAGCGGGCACCTTCAGACGAACCGTCGCGCCGCCGGGCGTGGGCACATCCACCGTGCAGCCGAGCGCCGCCTCATAGACCGAGATCGGCACCTCCATGGTCACGTCGGCACCTTTACGCTTAAACAGCGGATGCTCCTCCACGTGTGTGGTCACGACCAGGTCGCCGCGCTCGCCTCCGGCAACGCCGTACTCGCCACGGCGCTTGTAACGCAATTTGCCGCCGTCGACCGCACCCGCAGGCACCGAGACCGTGATGGTCTGCTGCTCGCCCGTCGAGGGAATGCGGTAGGTGACCTTGTGCGTCACGCCGCGGAACGCGTCCTCGGCTGTCACATCGACGGTCAGCGACAGGTCGCCGCCCTTGCGCGCGCGGTTGCGGCCCGCGCCGGCACCGGCAGCACCCGCGGCCCCGGCAAAGCCCGAGCCCCAATCGCTGCCCCAGGCGCCGTTGCCACTAAAGATGCTGTCGAAGATATCGCCCCAGCCGCTCGCGCCGGCACCGGCGCCGTAGCCACCGCTATACGCGCCGCCCGCGCCCGGCATGCCGCCGAACATGAGCATCTGGTCGTACTCTTTGCGCTTCTTCTCGTCCGAAAGCGTCTCGTAGGCCTCGCTGATCTCCTTGAACTTGGCCTCGTCGCCGCCGGCATCGGGGTGATATTTTTGCGCGAGCTTGCGAAACGCGCTCTTGATCTCTTTGTCGGAGGCGCTCTTGGATACGCCCAGGATGTCATAGAAGGTTTTGCCTGCAGCCATCGTAGCTCCTCTCCTGTTTCACCCGCCGCCCAGCGGGCGGCGGCTCATGCTTTCATATGGCACTAGGCCAGAAAGGGCCCCGGGTGTTGCCCCGGGGCCCTTCTCAATTACTCCTCGGTGCTCTCGGCCGTATCGGCCGCAGCATCCTCGGGCGCCGCTTCGGGCTCCGGTGCGGGGCGCTTCTCGCCACCGTAGGTCACCGTCACCATCGCGGAGCGCAGGATGCGGTCCGCCATGCGGTAGCCCTTCTGGTACACGTCGTTGACGGTCTCGTCGTACTGCGATGCGTCCTCGACGCGACCCACGGCCTGATGCTCGAGCGGATCGAACGCCTCGCCCTTGGGGTCGATGGGCTCAACGCCCTCGTGCGCAAACACATCGAGCAGCTTGGCATGTACCGCGTCAACGCCATCGACGAACTGCTTAAAGTCGTCGGAAAGCTCTTGACTGCGGGCATGGTCGATCGCGCGCTCGATATCGTCGATCACCGGCAGCAGCGCGGTGACGAGCTTCTCGGTCGCGCGCTCGCGCTCGGCGATACGCTCATTGGCGGTGCGGCGACGGAAGTTCTCCCAGTCGGCCTGCAGACGGGCGGTACGCTCGGTGGCGTCCTTTGCCTTGTCCTCGGCGGCCTTCTGAGCCTCTGCCGCAGCATCGAGCTCATTGCGCACGTCGGCAAGCTCTTTCTGAGCCTGCTCGAACTTGAGCTTAAAGTCGTTGTCGGCGGCTTCCTCACCGGCGCGGATAGCGGCTTCCACCATCTCGTCCTCGGTCATCGTCGCCTCCTTGTTGGAATCCTCTACTTGGTTCTCGGCAGCCTCGGCGGCCTCGGCCTCGTTGGCCTCGGTATCGTCTGCGGCCTCTACGGGAATCTTCACGTCCTTCTCCTCAGAGTCAACGGGGGCGGCACCAACGGCGGCCGCCTCCGTGCGAGCTTTACGGGCGGACATGATTACTTGTCCTCGTCGTCCACAACCTCGTAGTCGGCGTCGACGACGTCATCGTCGGCAGGCTGGGCGCCGGCGGCACCGTCGGTCTGCTGCTGAGCGTCGGCGTAGACAACCTGAGCCAGCTCGTAGGCCACGGACTGCAGGGACTCGCCGGCGGCCTTGATGGCCTCGACGTCAGAGCCCTCGAGCGCCTTCTTGGCGTCGGCGATAGCGGCCTCGGCCTTGGACTTCACATCGGCGGAAACCTTGTCGCCTAGCTCGTTGAGGGTCTGCTCGGTGGAGTAGCACAGGCTGTCGGTCTGGTTGCGGACCTCGACCTCTTCCTTCTGCTTCTTGTCCTCCTCGGCATGAGCCTCGGCGTCCTTGACCATACGATCGACTTCGTCGTCGGACAGAGCGGTGGAGCCGGAAATGGTGATCTGCTGCTCCTTGCCGGTGCCCTTGTCCTTAGCGGAGACCTTGACGATGCCGTTGGCGTCGATGTCGAAGGTGACCTCGATCTGCGGCACGCCGCGGCGGGCAGCCGGGATACCGGTCAGCTGGAACTTACCGAGCGACTTGTTGTCGCGGGCAAGCTCGCGCTCGCCCTGGAGCACGTTGATCTCGACGCTGGTCTGGTTGTCGGCTGCGGTGGAGTAGACCTCGGTCTTGGAGGTCGGGATCGTGGTGTTGCGGTCGATCATCTTGGTCATGATGCCGCCCATGGTCTCAACGCCCAGCGACAGCGGAGTTACGTCGAGCAGCAGGATGCCCTCGACATCGCCGGTGAGCACGCCGCCCTGGACGGCAGCGCCGTCGGCAACGACCTCGTCGGGGTTCACGGACATGTTGGGCTGCTTGCCGGTCATGGTCTTGACCAGATCCTGGACAGCGGGCATACGGGTGGAGCCGCCGACGAGGATGACCTCGGTCAGATCGGAGAGCTTGAGCTTAGCGTCGCGCAGGGCGTTGGTGACAGGCTGCTTGCAGCGCTCGAGCAGGTCACGGGTGATCTTCTCGAACTCGGCACGGGTCAGCGTGTAGTTGAGGTGCAGCGGGCCGGACTGGTTCATGGTAATGAACGGCAGGTTAATGGTGGACTGCTGCGCCGCGGAGAGCTCCTTCTTAGCGTTCTCGGCGGCCTCCTTCAGACGCTGCAGGGCCATGGGGTCCTGACGCAGGTCGACACCGTTCTCCTGCTGGAACTTGTCGGCCATCCAGTCGATGACGCGCTGATCCCAGTCGTCGCCGCCCAGGTGGTTGTCGCCCGAGGTGGACAGAACCTCAAACACGCCGTCGGCGAGGTCGAGGATGGAGACGTCGAAGGTGCCGCCGCCCAGGTCGAAGACCAGGATGCGCTGGTCGGTGCCCTGCTTGTCCAGGCCATAGGC
>CAJKGV010000155.1:0-4461 GCA_905199455.1 Collinsella aerofaciens
CCGCCCAGGTAGGGCGCGTTCATTTCGTACGAACCGATATAGTGCTCGACCATGCTCGCAAACGCGCAGCCCGCCATGGTGCCCGAGCCCGTCCAGCCGGCAATGTCGCGGCGTGTGAGCACCACGCGATGCGTCACGTCCAGACCCACCATGGTGAGCTTACGGCCCGAGCGCAGCACCGCGTCGGCTGCCTCGGGGTCGCTCGCCATATTGGCCTCGGCGCCCGCGCTCACGTTGCCGGGCACGGTAAGGGCGCCGCCCATCACGACCACGCGGCCGATGGACATCATCGCCGCCGTATCGCGCTCCAGGGCGAGCGCCAGGTTGGAGAGCGGGCCAGTCGCTACGTAGACCAGATCGGGACCATAGGTGCGCGCGGCATCGATCAGATAATCGACCGCAGCGTTGCCGTCGGCCGAGGTCGCCCCCACCGGCTCGTAGGGCGACGCGGGCACGCTCGCGCCGCCGATGCCGTTCTTGCCGTGAATGAGCGCGGTGGACGCCGGCGGCGTATAGGGCTCAGTCGCCTGCAGAGGACGGTCGGCACCCAGGTACACCGGAACCTCGGGGCGACCCAGCAGATCGAGCACCGCCAGGCAATTGTGCGCCGATTGCTCGACGCGCACGTTACCAAAGCACGTGGTGATGCCCACGAGCTCCACCTCGGGGCTCGCGATGGCATAGGCCAGCGCCATCGCATCGTCAACACCCATATCCAGATCAAGGATCAGCTTCTTGATTGCCATTGTTCTACTCCGCTTCTCCGTCTTTATCGTTTAACCAAACCAATGTTCAACTTCGGCGCGCGTGGGAATCGATTGCTGAGCGCCCAGGCGCGACACCGTCACTGCCGAGGCGCGAGCACCCGCGGCCATGCACTCAAAGAGCGGCAAGCCCTCTAGGCGAGCCGCCGCCAACGCGCCGATAAACGTATCGCCGGCGGCCGTGGTATCGACTACCGTACTCGAAAGTGCCGGCATGCGCAGCAGCTCACCGCCATCGCCGAGCGTAACCGAGCCGGCACCGCCCAACGTGATGACCGCGGCGCCGGCGCCCTTGTCGAGCAGCGCATTGAGCGCGGCGACGCAACTCACATCATCCGTGGGCAGAATGCCCGTCAGAACCTGGCACTCGGTCTCGTTGGGACAGACCAGGTCGACCGCAGGCCAGACCTCCGCAGGCAGCTCGCAGGCGGGCGCTGGATTAAAGACCGTATAGAACCCCAGCTCGTGAGCGCAAACAAGCGCCTCGGCCGTCGCCGCAAGGTCACATTCGCCCTGGGCGATAAAGACGCTTCCGGCAGCCGGGGCAATCTCGCTGGCGTCGCCGTCGAGCTCATGGGCCACCAGACGCCTCAGCGCGCAGGCAACGTCCGCGCCCGCAAGCGCATGGTTGGCGCCCGGTGACAGTACGATGCGGTTGTCGCCCTCGCAGCGAATGATGGTCGCCGCTCCCGTCTCCACGTCATCGCGATGCACTACAAAGTCACAGTCCACGCCGGCGTCTTGGAGCCCCACCACGAGCGACGCGCCGAACGCGTCGCGACCGACCGCGCCGATCATGTGCGTGCACGCGCCCATACGCGCGGCAGCTACGGCCTGATTGGCGCCCTTGCCGCCGGCGTTGGTGATAAACCCGCTGCCGCCGACGGTCTCGCCCGCACGCGGTATGCGCTCGCACGCCACCGAAAGGTCCATGTTCATGCTGCCGAACACCGCAACGATGCCGCGATCTGCCATGGAAACCTCCTCATCTGCGGGCTTTGCACCCACCGTCGACCGTCGATTGCGCGCCTTCGCACCTCTATAACTTTAGTTCACTTTGATGTGAACGCACCCTTGAGGTTGCGCCAGCAGCAAGCATTCACAGGAGCAGGCAGCTACAATGAATACGTGCTGATTATTCTCGTCATTGGATGATGTTTTATGGAACAATTCTCGCAATCGGGCTCGCGCGGTCGACGCCGCACGGGCAACGAGCCGGCGCCGCACGAACGCGTGAAGAGCGAACGCCGTGCCAACGAGCCGCGACGCACCACGAGCCCCCATCGCGCTTCTGCAAACAATGCGGGCCGCGCCAACACTCCCGCCGCGGAGCAGACGCCTGCTCGGCCCAAATCCCGCTACATCCCTGCACTCGACGGCCTGCGCACGCTTGCCGTCGTCGCGGTGGTGCTCTATCACCTTAACCTCACGTGGGCTCAGGGCGGCCTGCTCGGCGTCACGATCTTCTTTGTGCTTTCGGGCTATCTGATCACGCGCTTGCTGCTCAACGAAGTCGCTAAGACCGGCCGCATCGACCTCAAGAGCTTCTGGATCCGCCGCATCCGTCGCCTGGTCCCCGCCGTGGTGACCGTCGTGGTGGTGACCTGTGCTCTGTGCACCGTCTTCAACCACGTGATGCTCACCAAGATGCGCCCCGACATCCTGCCGTCGCTGTTGTTCTTCAACAACTGGTGGCAGATTGCCCAAAACGTCTCGTACTTCAATGCTCTGGGCGACCCCTCGCCGCTCACGCACTTTTGGTCGCTTGCCATCGAGGAACAGTTCTACCTGATTTGGCCACCACTGCTGTTTGCCATGGTATCCATGCATGTGAGCAAACCCAACACGCGCCGCGTGGTTCTGGGCCTTGCCGTGGTATCTGCCCTAGCCATGATGGTGCTTTACAACCCTGCCGCCGACCCCAGCCGCGTGTACTACGGCACCGACACCCGCGTGTTCTCGCTGCTGCTGGGTGCCTGGATGGCCTTTATCCCCGATCGCGACCTGGCGCCGGTGCGTCTCGCTCATCGTTTGGGGCTCAATCGCCTGGCTGGCGCCGCCAAGCACGGCAAGAACGCCGAGGGCAAACCTGGCGAGAAGGCCGACGAAGCAGCCGAGACCGCCCCGGCACAGCCGAGCGCCCTCGTGCGTTTTTGGTCCTCGCCCGCATCCATCGATGTGTTGGGCGTCGTGGGTCTGGTTGGCCTTGCCGCCATGGTCGCGCTCACCAACGGCTACACCGCCTTCCAGTATCGCGGAGGCACGCTGCTGTGCTCGATCCTCACGCTCATGGTCATCGCGGCCTGCGTGCAGCCCCAGGGAATGGTTGCCCGCGCGCTGTCCGCCGAGCCGCTCGTGTGGGTTGGCAAGCGCTCGTACAGCATCTACCTGTGGCACTATCCGCTGCTGCTCCTCATGAACCCGGTCGCCAACATCAACGACACGCCCTGGTGGCAGTATATCTTGCAGGTACTTGTGGTGGTCGCCGTGGCAGAGTGCTGCTATCGCTTTATCGAGACTCCGTTTAGAAAGGGCGCCTTTGGACGCACCGTATCCGAGTTCCGCGACGGCACCGCCACGCCCGCCGACTGGGCACGCGCGCACGTCCCTGTCTGCGCAACCTGCGCTGTCGTGTTGGTCGTTGCACTGGGCGGCCTGATCTTTGTGCCCGAGACGTCTGCACTGAGCGGCGAGGGCGCCGAAGTTCTGAACAAGGAAGCCAAGAACACCGCGCCCACCGACCAGCAGGCGGCCGACGACACCGACAAGGACAACGACGGCTTCCCCGATGGCTCCTATGATCTGCTTATGATCGGCGACTCCGTGTCGCTGCGCGCCGTTGATTCCTTTGACGGCGTGTTCCCGCACAGCCATATCGATGCCGAAAAGGGCCGCCAGTTTGATGCGGGCCGCGCGACATTTGAGGGCTATCTCCAACAGAACCTTGCCGGCAAGATCGTGGTCTTTGCGCTGGGCACCAACGGCTTGGTAACCGACGACCAGATCGACGCCATCATGGCCGATGCAGGAGATAAGCGTATTGTGGTGTTTGTGAACACGCGCAGCCCGCAGCCGTGGGTTGGCTCTACCAACCAGGCCATCGCCAACGCCGCTACGCGCTACAAGAACGTGCGCGTTATCGACTGGTACGGATACAGTGCCAACCGCAACGACTTGTTCGATGGCGATGGCACGCATCTATCGACCACTGGCGTAACTGAGTACCTCAACTTGATCCACGATACAGTCAAGAAGGACCTGCCCGTGCATCCCGAGGATCACGTCAACGATCCGCAACCGGCAGCCGTCAAGTCTGCCACCGACGCGCTCGTCAATGCGCTCGCTCTCAAGCCGCACAAGCTGGGCGGCGACAAGTAACCTGCAGCGCAAACTTCCCACATCCGGAGGGGGCGTCTGCCACGGCAGACGCCCCCTCCGGCAGTTAGGGACGTTCCTTATGTGCCGGTACCTAGGGACACTCCTGGCGCAGCCAATGAAGACCTCTACGGATGAATTCCAGGCCGCTCCGTCGCTCCAGACATCGTTTCCGCGCCTCGCGCCTGCCCCAAACAATCAAAACAAGCCCTTTTCGCCGCACCCTCAAAGGTCTGTGGGCAAAAAGGGCAAATATGAGTACTGTTACCATTTTAGTAGCAGGCAAAACCACCCAAAATGACGTCCGAGCGAACCCTACAAC
>CAJKGV010000156.1:0-4443 GCA_905199455.1 Collinsella aerofaciens
GCGACCGACACCAACAAGATTCGCGTCGCCGACGAGGGCTATCCCACGTTTGAGATCACGCTCGACACGCTGGGTATTCAAGAGTCCGAGAAGGGCACGTCCGCGAGCCTCGTCCGCGGCATGGCCCACGAAATCGCTGCTCTGGGCGTTGAGCCCCAGGGCTTCGACTTCGCCTTCACCTGCTCTGTCCCCTCGGGCGGCGGCCTTTCGAGCTCTGCTGCTGTCGAGGCGGCATACGGTCGCGCCATGGAGACGCTCTGGGGCGCACCCGCCATCGAGCCCGTCGCGCTCGCCCAGATGAGCCAGCGCACCGAGAACAACTACTATGGCAAGCCCTGCGGTCTGATGGACCAGGCCGCTGTGTGCCTGGGCGGCCTTGCCTACATGGACTTTGAGGACCAGGCTCAGCCTAAAACCCAGAAGCTCGAACTCAACTTTGAGGATCACGGCTATGCGCTCGTGCTCGTTAAGGTTGGTGCCGACCACGTGGCCGCCACCGACGATTACGCTGCCGTTCCGCGCGAGATGCAAGACGTCGCCGCCGAGTTTGGCAAGGCACGCCTGTGCGAGGTCGATGTTGCCGACTTTGACGCCAAGCTCCCCGAGCTGCGCGCCAAGCTGGGCGACCGCGCCTGCCTGCGCGCCGTTCACTACTGGTACGAGAACGGCCTGGTCGATAAGCGCTGGGCAGCCCTGAACGCCGGCGACATCGATCAGTTCCTGGTCCTGACGCGCGAGTCCGGCGCCAGCTCTGCCATGTACCTGCAGAATGTCGTTGCCAAGCTGGGCTCCGAGCAGCCTTCGATGTATGCCCTGGCGCTGGCCGAGCACGTGCTCGACGGCCGCGGCGCCGTTCGTATCCACGGTGGCGGCTTTGGTGGCACCATCCAGGCCTTCGTGCCGCTCGACCTGGTCGACACCTTCATCGCCAAGATGAACGGCTGGCTGGGCGAGGGCTCTGCCCGCCACTACGCAATTTCTGACAAGGGGGCTTACGCGGCATGGCTGTAATGACTGACGTGCGCGAAGCCGCGCAGAACCTGATCGAGTACGCCATCCACCGATCGATGATCGGCCAGGACGATCGCATCTGGGCGTATAACACCATTCTCGAGTGCATCGGTGCTACGGGCCCGGCGCTCGACATGGCCTGGGCGCTCCAGGTCGAGAAACTCTCGCTCTTGCACCCCGATACCCTGCCCAACTTTGACCTGGAGGGCACGCTCGCCGCGCTTGCCGAGGCCGCCATTGCCAACGGTGCCGCCGAGGACACGGCATCGGGCCGCGACCGCATCGCCATGCGCATCATGGGCGCGCTCATGCCGAGGCCTTCGGTTGTAAACGAGGAATTCAACGGCCGCATGGGCGTCAACGAGCCCCGCGCCGCGACCGACTGGTTCTACGGCCTGTGCTGTGACGCCGGTTACGTGCGCCGCGCCGCCATCGCGCGCAACATCAAATGGAGCACTTCCACCAACTGGGGTGACCTGGAGATCACCATCAACCTGTCAAAGCCCGAAAAGGACCCGCGCGATATTGCCGCGGCCGGTGCCACCAAAAACACGGGCGAGAAGTATCCCGCCTGCCAGCTCTGCATCGAAAACGAGGGCTACCCTGGACGCTCCGCTGCAGCCGACGGCGGCGCCCATCCCGCCCGCCAGAATCTGCGCGTTATCCCCATTAAGCTCGACGGCGAGCGCTGGGGCTTCCAATACAGCCCGTACGCGTACTTTAACGAGCACTGCATTGCCATGAGCTCCGAGCATCGTCCGATGCACGTCGACCGCAAGGGGCTGACCTGCCTGCTCGACTTTGTCGACCTGTTCCCGCACTACTTTATTGGCTCCAACGCCGACCTGCCCATCGTGGGCGGCTCGATTCTGTCGCACGACCACTTCCAGGGCGGCGCGCACGAGTTCCCCATGATGCACGCCGCCGAGGTCACGCAGTTTAGCGTGCCCGGCTTTGACCAGGTCAGCGGTACCGTGTTGCAGTGGCCGCTTTCGGTGCTGCGGCTGCGCTCGCACGACCGCGCCCAGCTGCTCGACGCCGCCGAGAAGATTATCCTCGCCTGGCGCGAGTGGACCGATGAGTCGGTGGGCGTCATCGCGCACACAGCCGACGGCGTGGCGCACAACACCGTGACGCCCGTCATCCGCCGCGTCGACTCCCGCGGCAATGCCGGCGGCGAAATCTACGAGGCCTACCTGGCGCTTCGCTGCAACATCACGACCGACGAGCATCCGCTGGGCGTATTCCACCCGCATGCTGAGTACCACCACATCAAGAAGGAGAACATCGGCCTGATCGAGGTCATGGGCCTGGCCATTCTTCCGCCGCGCCTGGTTCCCGAGCTCGGCGCTGTCCGCGAGCACCTGCTGGCGGCCAAGGTCGATGCCAGCTACGACCTTGCTAGCGCGCTCGAGGGCGATGATCTATGCCGCAGCCACGCCGCATGGGCCGAAGACGTTTTTGCCCGCCGCGCCGACGAGCTTACGGCAGACAACGCCATCGATATCCTGCACGAGGAGGTCGGCGTGGTGTTTGGCCACGTGCTCGACAACGCCGGCGTCTTTAAGTGGGACGAAGCCGGCCGCGCCGCCCAGCAGCGCTTTATCGACTCGCTGTAGAGCACAGACCCGGACGCTCAACGGCAGCCCCCACGACATAGCCACCTACACGACAACGGCGCCCGCCGGCAACATCGCCGGCGGGCGCCGTTTTCTCTGATGCAAGGGTAGCTAATTTGCACCAAAACAAGGAGTGTCCCAAACTGCCGGCAGAAAAAGAACGTCCCCAGGTGCCGACCTAAACCCCCACATTATTCGATGGAAAAACGTGGTTGCCTCCCACATTATTCGATGGAAAAACGTGGTTCATTCCCACATTTTTCGATGGAAAGACCAACACGGTCTTATACTAACCATGATCGTTAGGAGGCAGTATGCAGCGACAGCTAATGGACGAACTCATCGCTTGGAAATCTAGGGCAAACCGCAAGCCCCTCCTGCTTAAGGGGGCCCGCCAGACAGGAAAAACCTGGCTTCTCAACGAATTCGCAGGCCAGCAGTATCAAAACGTCATCCGTTTTGACTTTATGCTCGAACCGGGCGCACGCTCGCTGTTCGACGGAAGCCTTGACCCCAAACGCATCATCTCCCAGATAGAGCTCCTGCGCGGCCAGACCATAACGCCGACAGACACACTCATCATCTTCGACGAAATCCAAGAGGCACCGCGTGGCATCACCTCGCTCAAATACTTCAACGAGCTGGCGCCGGAATACCATATCGTGGCAGCCGGCTCCTATATGGGGCTCGCGCTCCGACGCGAAAACGAGTCGTTCCCCGTCGGCAAGATTGACCAGCTTACCATGCGCCCCATGGGGTTTGTCGAGTTCGTTCGCGCCGTCGATGGCGATCCGCTCGCAGATGCCATCCTTGCCGCAGACATGGACCTGCTGGCAAACGTTTCCGAAAAGCTCGAGCGCCTGCTCAAGGAATACCTCGTTGTCGGTGGCATGCCAGAAGTTGTCTCCGCTTTCGCCGCCTCCCACGATTTCATCGAGGCCCGCAGGCTTCAGCAGCAAATCATCGAAGCCTACGAATCCGATTTTGGCAAGCATGCGCCAGCCCGCATCGTCGAGCGCATGAGGCTGGTTTGGAAATCCCTTCCCGGCCAGCTCGCAAAGGAAAACAAGAAGTTCGTCTACGGTGCGCTCCGTCCCGGGGCGCGCGCACGCGATTTTGAGGAAAGCCTCCAGTGGCTCATGGACTATGGAATCGTTCATAAGGTACCACGTGTTTCCGCCCTAAGAGCACCGCTCACAAGCTACGAGGATCTCTCGGGCTTCAAGCTGTTCTGCATCGACACCGGCATCCTCGGAGCACTCTCCGGCCTCTCGCCAGCCATTGTTCTGAACGGGCCCGCTGTTTTTACGGAGTTCAAAGGCTCGCTGACCGAGCAATACGTCGCACAGGAGCTTTTGCTCCAAGGCAAAACTCCCGCGTATTGGTCATCCTCCTCCGGCAATGCAGAGACTGACTTTGCCATCGACCATGCGGGGACCGTGCTTCCGCTCGAGGTCAAGGCGGCAGAGAACCTCAAAGCAAAGAGCCTGAGGATTGCCTGCGAGAAGTTCAAGCTCGAGCGCTGCGTGAGAACATCGTTAGCGGCATATAGAGACGAGGGCACGCTCGTCAACATTCCGCTCTGGGAGATTGGGCAAATCGACAAGCTGGCATAGGCGCTGTGGAGGGGGTGTCCCGTAAGGAGTGTCCCAAACTGCCAGCAGAAAAGGAACGTCCCTATCTGCCGCAGTCATTTAAGAACGTCCCCAATGACCACGCCGATGTTTTGGCAACGACAGACACTATGACCCAATCCAGGGGCACGGAAACGACAGGAGCCCCCGCTCGTGACCGCGGGTCGGGGCTGCGACAA
>CAJKGV010000157.1:0-4413 GCA_905199455.1 Collinsella aerofaciens
TCATCTCCATTCTCAACGAATACGGCTGCGGCTGCGATTGCTCGAGCTATACCGAACTCATGATCGCCCGCTCGCTGGGCATCACGGGACACGACATCATGTTCTCTTCCAACGACACGCCGGCTGCCGACTTTGAGCTCGCCAACAAGCTGGGTGCCATCGTCAACTTTGACGACATCAGCCACATCGAGTTCTTTGAGCGTGTTGCGGGGCCCATCCCCAAAACGGTCAGCTGCCGCTTTAATCCAGGCGGCCTGTTCCAACTCTCCAACGGCATCATGGACAACCCGGGCGACTCCAAATATGGCATGACCACCGAGCAGCTCTTTGAGGCCTTCCGCATGCTCAAGGCCAAGGGCGCCGAGAATTTTGGCATCCATGCCTTCCTTGCCAGCAACACCGTCACTAACGGCTACTATCCCAAGCTCGCACGCATCCTCTTTAAACTTGCCGTGCGCCTGGAGCGCGAGACCGGCGCACATGTCGCCTTTATCAATCTGTCCGGCGGTGTGGGTATCCCCTACCTGCCCGAGCAGCAGACTAACGACATTCACGCCATCGGTGAGGGCGTACACGCAGCCTACGACGAGATTCTGGTCCCCGCCGGCATGGGCGATGTGGCGATCTGCACCGAGATGGGTCGCTTTATGATGGGCCCCTACGGATGCCTGGTCACCAAGGCCATCCACGAGAAGCAGATCTACAAGGACTATATCGGCGTGGACGCAAGCGCCGTCGATCTGATTCGTCCTGCCATGTATGGCGCCTACCACCACATTACGGTGATGGGTCAGCCGGGCGGCGCCGACAAGGCCACAGCGCCCGTCACGAACACCTATGACATCACGGGCAACCTATGCGAGAACAACGACAAGTTCGCTATCGATCGCGAGCTGCCGCATATCGACATGGGTGACCTGCTTGTAATCCACGATACCGGTGCGCATGGCTACTCCATGGGCTACAACTACAACGGCCGCCTGCGCTCCGCCGAGGTCCTGCTGCGCCCCGATGGCTCGGCAGACCTCATTCGCCGCGCCGAGCGCCCGGGCGATTACTTTGCCACGCTCGACGTGCTGCCGTGCGGCCGCGAGCTGCTGGCCAAATCGCGCGCCGAAAGCGCCCGCCGTCGCGCTCAGGACGAGCGCCTAGCAGTCGCCGCCCAATGGAACAAACGCGTCCAGATCGCGGAAGCGAAGGAGAAGAACATGGATATCCGCAATCTCGAGGGCTCAATCGTCGCCCTTGTCACGCCGTTTAAAAAGGACGGCAGTGTCGACTTTGACGCGCTTGAGCGCCTTATCGATTTCCACCTGCAAAATAGCACTGACGCCATCCTCACCCTGGGCACCACCGGTGAGAGTGCCACGATGACCGATGACGAGGACAACTCCGTCGTCGCCGCTGTGGTCAAGCATGTTGCAGGACGCGTCCCCGTTATTGCCGGCTCGGGCTCCAACTCCACGCAGACCATGCTCACCAAGTCGCTCACCTATCAGGGCCTGGGCGCCGACGGTCTGCTGCTCATCACCCCCTACTACAACAAGTCCAATGAAGAGGGTATCTATCAGCACTTTAAGACCGTCGCCGATGCCGTTGACATCCCCTGCATCCTGTACAACATCCCCGGCCGCTGCGGCTGCGGTATCAGCGAGCGCAACGTAGAGCGCCTAGCCGCGCACCCCAACATCATGGGCATCAAGGAGGCCTCGGGCAACGTCGCCTACGCGGCCAAGATCGCCCACCTGCTGTCCGATGACTTCCGCATGTACTCGGGCGAGGATGCACTCACAGTGCCGCTCATGAGCCTGGGCGCTTCGGGCACCATCAGCGTGTGGGCCGACGTGCAGCCGCAGCTCGTACACGACATGTGCCGCGCTTATCTGGACGGCGACGTAGCGCGCGCCCGCGATATCCAGATTGCCGGCCAGCCGCTCATCAACGCCCTCTTTAGCGAGGTCAACCCCATCCCCGTCAAGGAAGCGCTCGCCCAGATGGGCATGATCGAGGCAAACTACCGTATGCCGCTGTGCCCCATGGCAGACGACACGCGAGCCGCACTTACCGATGCTCTGAAGGGAGCTGGTCTGCTTGATTAAGACCGTCATTATGGGAACGGGCCGCATGGGCTCGCTCATCCGCACTACCGCCGAAGGCATTGTCGACGCCGGCGGGCAGCCCGTTTTTGATATCGTCGCCCAGATCGGTTTTGATCTGTCCGGGCTCGAGAGCGCCCCGGCAGCCGATGTGATTATCGACTTCTCGAACGTCGTGACCTTCGATGCCGTCGTCGCCTATGTCGAGCGCACGGGCGCGGCGTTGGTCTCAGGCACCACAGGCTACACCCCCGAGCAGATGGACCGCCTGCGCGAGCTGGGTCAGAACGCCCGCGTCATGCACTCGGGCAACTACTCCATCGGCATCGCCGCCCTGCGTCATCTGGTGGCCCAGGCCACACGCGAGCTGCCCGGCTTTGACTGCGAGATCGTCGAGACGCACCACAACCAAAAGGTCGACGCCCCCAGCGGCACTGCCAAGTTGTTGCTCGACGCCGTCGTCGAGGCCGAGCCCGAGGCAGGCTACCGCCCCGTCTATGGCCGCGAGGGCATGTGCGGCGCGCGCGACCCCAAGGAAATCGGTATGCACTCGCTGCGCGGCGGCACCGTAGCCGGCGTGCACGAGGTGGGTTTCTTTGGCCAGGACGAGGAAGTCACGCTCACCCACCGCGCCACGAGCCGTCAGATCTTTGTCAACGGCGCCCTGGCAGCCGCGCAGAAGCTCGTCGCCCGCGAACCCGGCTTCTATACGTTCGACCAGGTCATGTTTGCCTAACCAGGTATCAACCGAATCCACCCAAAGGAGAGATAGCAAATGAGCAACGCAGCCGAGATGGATGCACAGGAGATTATCAACTACATCGCCACCGCGCCCAAAAAGACGCCCGTCAAGCTGTACGTGCGCGAGAAGCCGGGCATGAAGGTTGCCTGGGGCGACGCACATGTCTACGGCGGTCGTCGTGGCAAGACCGTCTTTGGCGACTGGGATGAGCTTAAGGCCATCCTGGACGCCAACGCCGACTCCATCGATTACTACGACGTTGAAAACGATTGCCGCAACTCCGCCGTGCCCATGCTCGACCTTAAGGGCATCAACGCCCGCATCGAGCCGGGCGCGATCATCCGCGACCGCGTCGAGATTGGCGACCGTGCCGTCATCATGATGGGCGCCATCATCAACATCGGCTCCGTTATCGGCGAGGGTTCCATGATCGATATGGGCGCCGTGCTGGGCGGTCGCGCCACCGTGGGTAAGAACTGCCACATCGGCGCCGGCACCGTGCTGGCAGGCGTCGTGGAGCCCGCCAGCGCCACGCCCGTCATCATCGAGGACGATGTCATGATCGGCGCCAACGCCGTGGTTCTGGAGGGTGTGCACGTAGGCAAGGGCGCTGTCGTTGCCGCCGGCGCCGTGTGCGTCGAGGACGTCCCCGCCGGTGCGGTCGTGGCCGGTGTCCCCGCCCGCGTCATCAAGATGCGCGACGAGAAGACCGACAGCAAGACCGGCCTGGAAGAGGGCTTACGTCAACTTTAATAGTTACGCGGTTTTGACAAACCGCGTTTTCGCTGACTTATGCTCAACCTGCGGGGCAATTCATCCCCAAACAAGAAGGCCGAAGCCCCAAAGAGCTTCGGCCTTTGCTTTCTCGCTGTAGACGTAACGCAACTTATCGATTCTCGATGCTGCCGATATTCTTGAGTTCGATGGAGATGAGGCCGTTGGGCTCATTGACGAACTCAATGTACTCGGAATTCGAACCCATCTCGGCCGGGAAGCTGATCTCGATGCCCGTATCGGTACGAATCTTGTGATTGCGCACGGCCGCGCGTTCGACCTGCTTGCGCTCCACGGGCACACGCTCAGGCACCTTCTCCTCGGTCAGTGCCGCGCGCACGCTCTCCTTGATAACCGGTTCGTCCTCAAAGACCTCATCGACGATATCCCAAGGCGGCAGCTCCTCGTCATCCTCAACCTTCTCGGCAACGGCGGCTTTGACCTTAGCGAGCGCTACAGCCGTGTTGGCGCCGTGCTCTTCAGCGACCTCCTCGACCACGCGCGTCACCGTGTCGATGACCTCCTTACCCGAAACGCCCGTGTCACATTGCAGCAGGCCATCGGGAATGAGCATGCGATCCTCGCCGGCAATCTTGCGTTTCTTATCCACATAGCCGATCTCCATGGTGCTTGCACGCACGATTGCATAGCTCGGCACCTTTTGCGAAGGGTTCGGCAGAATGGCATAGTGGCGCGCGATGTCGTTACGCACCTCGCCCTCTTCGCGACCCACCTCGTGCATGAATGCCTGCTTGGAGCCCAGCAGCATCACGGCAAACCAGCGGGCATCCTCATCGTCGT
>CAJKGV010000158.1:0-4397 GCA_905199455.1 Collinsella aerofaciens
AGGGCGGAGGCGGGGCATGCCCCGCCTCTTACACCACATCTCTGCGCGCTACCAAAGTCGCAGGTAAATGACTTGTTTCAAAACGGCCTGGTCGCCAAAGTGCCAAAAGCCTACTCACTTAGAACCGCAGCCGTCCACGATTGAGCTGTTTTGTGTCTAACGGGCATCTTTCCGTCGATTACTCCCAATTTTGTCCAGTCAATGAATAGTTCAGACCGGAGTAATATCTCAGCCCTTTGCTCATCCGAGCTTTTATCACGATATTCAGCATCGAGCATCCTGCATATGGCCTTAACGATCGCGCGGAATCTATCCTCATCCGATATCTGTCTGTGTGTCAGGAGAAGCACATCGTAGCCCATGGCCTGAAGGGCCGTCATGCGGTCAGCGTCACGCAAGCCATCCCCTGCGCGTCCGTGCGAGGCCTTTCCCTGACATTCAATGGCCACCTGTCGCCTACCGTCCGGTGAAGAAAGAAGTAGGTCGATATATACACGGGACTTTCCCACAATCGCTCGAGCACTTGTGCCTAGCATCACTTCAACATTAAGCTCTATGTCGCAAAAACTTTCGCCTCCCAGGGATCGCGGCAGTGCAAGTAGCAAATACGCCTCGACCTCAAAAGGCGACGCGGCACCCAATGGAACGAGTTGCGATACCGCCATAAATCTATTGCCGTAACGCATCCCGCAAACATCTGAACAAAAACGGTCAAGGTCTCCGCCCAAAACCAAAGCGTCTCGACGCCATAAATTTGAGGCGGTGCCGTCCTCGGACGGGCAGCGCACCCAACCGAACGTTGTCGAAATCGCGCCCGAATCAATTGCACGCGAAAGCTCCGCCTCAAGTGCCGCCGGCAGGGCACACACCGCAAACAAGCCACACATCTCCGCCAATACCAAAAGAAGCTGAAGATCCGTCAGATGCCGCGACATGATGAATGTCGTCAGTAGAGGAGATGTAACCAAAAACCCATGCTCCGTTTCCAGCACGGATTCCCTGGGAAGCTCACCAAGAAACAGCCGCTGCCTAATGCTGGCTGGACAAGTCCGTTTGTTTCTCGTCCGAACCAATGTATACAACGGAAAACTGAGCGCGACCGCAGCCGTCGGGTTGCGGGCGAGATCATATCGCTGCCGGTCTTCTTCCGGTCGTGGAAGCGGCGGACACAAAGCGCGGACTTGAGGAGGCAAACGCCAGTACCTAAAAGCCGATATGTCACAAAGTAAATCCTTCATAGGCACAGGAAAACACGAATTTCAACCCAGTCAGTCACGCATTGGCGCGAACGCACCAAAAATGGCGCCGAACGGACTGCCAAGTTTTCAACAGCACTCCCCAACTGGCCAAAAGCTTGCCGAGAGCTGGACGAAGCCCTGTTGAAAACCCCATTTTTTCTCATGCAGGAGCTTTGCGCGGCAAGTGAGTAGACTTTTTTGAACATCCCGAGCAGGCCGGTCATCCTGCTTTTCAAAACCGCAGGTAAATAGCTTGCTACAAAACTGCCTGGTCGCCAAAGTGCTAAAAGTCTACTCACTTAGGTTGCAGAGTGCCCCCCATTAGCTGCAATTCCAAGGTTGTTAGTACTTTTGGACTCAGATCGTCATACTGAACAAGAATTTGAGTTGTGTTTTCAGGGACAGATGCGCCATCGGCACACCAAAAACAGTCACCGATATCGATAAAAGGGATGCTCGAGCGCGTGAGGGCCCATGCAAAAGTGCTTCCGCCCGTTCCACGCTCCGCAACCACGATACAGTAAAGGCCCGCGTCTGCATGCTCGATCGAGACCTCTCCTGCCGGAAATACCTTCCGCACAAGCGCCATCAGGCCATCACGCGCCTCGCGAGCACGAACGCGCACGCGGTTCACATGTCGCTCGTAATCACCCGATTCCAGCAAACGCGCCAAAGCGACCTGGTCAACAGAGCTCACCGACGAGGCGTAGAAACCAAGGTTGCGCCTAAACCGCTCCATTAACTCATCGGGCAACACCATGTACGCCAAACGCAACGCCGATGAAAGGCTCTTCGAAAACGTGTTGGTGTAGATAACCGACTGGGCGGCATCGATCGACGCGAGCGCGGGAATCGGCTTGCCAGCAAGGCGAAACTCACAATCAAAGTCATCTTCGATGAGATACCGACCTGGTCGCTCGGCGGCCCAGCTCAGAAGCGCATAGCGACGCGCAATGCTCGTCACAAGGCCGGTCGGATACTGATGGGACGGCATCAGGTGAAGGACATCGGTCCCGCTTTTCTGCAGAGTGCTCAAGTCCACGCCCTCATCATCCAACGGGATATGTCGAAATTGGCAGCCCATAGCCTGATAGATACGCGTCAGACGCAAATAGCCCGGATCCTCAACCGCATACACCTTGTCCGCGCCAAGCAACTGAACCAACATGGTATCGAGCAGCTGGGCGCCCGCACCGATAACGATGTTGTTGGGGTCGACATTCATACCCCTTGTCCCGTGCAGATGGTGAGCAATTGCGCGTCGCAGCCGAGCAGTGCCCTGCGCCGGTGCGGGCGAAAAGATTTCGCGCTCGTCTTCGGATGCCAGCGTCGCCCGTAGCGCGCTTTGCCAAAGCCGCGCCGCCTCCAAAGCAGAAGGAGAAAGCGCATCGAATTGCTCGACCCGCCCGCGGACATCATGCGCGCTGGGGTCCACAGAGACGGCATCTCGGTCGATGCCCTCCGCAGCCGAAGCCAAAACCGGTGCATCCGGAAGCTCGCAAGCGTAGTAGCCACGACGCGGCATTGAGCAAATATAGCCCTCAGCGAGTAACTGGCTATATGCATTCTCGATGGTAATGACACTGATTCCCAGATGACTGGCAAAGGCGCGCTTAGACGGAAGATGCTCCCCCGCCACAATACGTCCAGCAACAATATCATCTCGGATTTGCTGGTAAACATACTCATAAAGCGATGCCTCGCCACGTTTTTCCAAATTGTAGTCAAGCATGAGTTTGCCACCTGACCTTATCGAGCTTTTCAATCTGGTATTAAGCTGACCTTATTATTATCTCGAAAACTGAGTATTTCGCCATACCCAGCTCCCCGATAGGATGTTCCGTCAAGCAATGCACATGCCAACCAAGGGAGCAACCATGGCAGAACAGACCAGCAAGGCCGATCGCGTCAAACTCAATCGCGAACTCGCGCAGATGCTCAAGGGCGGCGTCATCATGGACGTCACCACACCCGAGCAGGCGCGCATCGCCGAGGAGGCGGGCGCCTGCGCCGTCATGGCACTCGAGCGCATTCCGGCCGACATCCGCGCCGCAGGCGGCGTCTCGCGCATGAGCGACCCCAAGATGATCAAGGGCATCCAAGAGGCCGTCTCCATCCCTGTTATGGCCAAGTGCCGCATCGGTCACATCGTCGAGGCGCAGGTCCTTCAGGCCATCGAGATCGATTACATCGACGAGTCCGAGGTTCTCTCCCCTGCCGATGACGTCTATCACATCGACAAGACCCAGTTTGACGTGCCGTTTGTCTGCGGCGCCCGCGATCTGAGCGAGGCGCTGCGCCGTGTTGCCGAAGGCGCCACGATGATTCGCACCAAGGGTGAGCCGGGTACGGGCGACGTCGTTCAGGCCGTGCGTCACATGCGCAAAATCCAAAAGCAGATCCGCGACGTAGTTGCCCTGCGCGACGACGAGCTCTTTGAGGCAGCCAAGCAACTGCAGGTTCCGGTCGAGCTGGTGCGCGAGGTCCATGCCACGGGTAAGCTTCCCGTCGTGAACTTTGCCGCTGGCGGCGTAGCGACCCCCGCCGACGCCGCGCTGATGATGCAGCTGGGTGCCGAGGGCGTCTTTGTCGGCTCGGGCATCTTTAAGAGCGGCGACCCCGCCAAGCGCGCCGCCGCCATCGTCAAGGCCGTGGCAAACTTCACCGATGCCAAGCTCATCGCCGAGCTTTCGGAGGACCTGGGCGAGGCCATGGTGGGCATCAACGCCGACGAGATCGAGATTATCATGGAAGAGCGCGGGCGCTAGTCCAGCAGAAAGGATCGCACATGAGCGATTATGCAGACCAAACGGTCGCCGTGCTGGCGGTCCAAGGCGCTTTTGCCGAGCACGAGACAAGACTAGCCGAGCTTGGCGCACACTGTATTGAGCTGAGGCAGGCGCCTGATTTAAAGCAGGACTTTGACCGTCTGGTACTTCCCGGCGGCGAGTCTACCGTTCAAGGGAAGCTGCTTGATGAGCTGGGCATGCTCGAGGAGCTTCGTGCCCGTATCGCTGAAGGCATGCCCGTCCTGGGCACCTGCGCCGGCCTGATTCTACTGGCTCACGACCTTGCCGCCCACGACGATAAGGGCACGCCGCGCCTGGCAACCATGGATGTACTTGTCGAGCGCAATGCCTACGGCAGGCAGCTCGGCAG
>CAJKGV010000159.1:0-4393 GCA_905199455.1 Collinsella aerofaciens
TAGCTCGCCGCGTCGGTATCGCCCCTCTTAATGGCCTCGAGAATCCGGCGATGCTGCCGACGAATCGGCTCCCAATCCAGGTCCTGCGACACCATACGTAACCAGTTGTATCGCTCAAAATGCGTGTTGATGCTCTTCATCCAATCCCACAACATGTGGCGGCCGGCAATCTCAAAACACGTCTCATGGAACAGGTTGTCCAGATCGAAAAAGCGACGCGTTTCGCTATGGTCGAGCGACTCAGACTCGGTAAGAATCTGCTCGAGCCGCTGCTTTTGCTCGGGCGCAGCAGCCGAACAGCATTTAATGAGTACGCTTCTCTCGAGCTTCTCACGCAAGAAGCAGGCGTTCTCGGCGCGCTCCATGCTGATTTTTGAGACATAGGTGCCGCTTTTGGGACGCGTTTCCACCAGCTCCTGCTCACGCAGGCGCACAAAGGACTCGCGAATGGGCGTGCGCCCGATTCCCGTCTCCTTTTCCAGACCAATCGCCGAAAGGCGCGTGCCGGGCTTGAGCTCGGCATAGATAATCTTGGAGCGCAGTGCGTTGTATGCCTGATCTTGCAAGCTCTGATAATGCTGGTGCTGTTCCATAAAGCCCTCGGATGAAGCTCACGGTTTGTCGAATATCACCACGTAATACTATCGCATCCCCTATCTCCTCAGTTGCGGGAAATAGGGTGCGCTCGCGTCGCCAGGATCACAAGAGCAAGCGGCGGCATCCCGAAACCCGGGACGCCGCCGCTGTTTTGCTATCGGATGGCGCAGAGACACCTGTCCCCCACGCACCAAGGGGTTGGCTAGAGCTCGCAGGCAATCTTGTAGCCGTCGCCGATGGCGTCGCGGATGTTGCCGCACTTGTTGGCATCGCCCAGCACGTGGGTGGTAACGCCGGCTGCAGCAAGGTCGTCGGCCAGCTTGGTATTGGGACGATAGCCCATGGCAAGCACCAGTGTATCGGCACCGGCGATGGTGTGGACCTCGCCGTCCTTCTCGTAGCTGATGGTGTCCTCTGTGATTTCGGTCACCTTGGCCTCGGTCAGCACGTGGACACCCTTGGAGAGCATGCGCGTGATGAGCACCGCGCGACCGGCACCGCCCTCGTTGGCGGCGAGCGTCTTGGTCATCTCGATGACGGTGACGTCGCGGTTGGCCGGCGACAGGTCGTTGACCAACGGGGCCAGGTAATCGGCCGTCTCGCAGCCAACGGTGCCGCCGCCCACAATGACGATCTTCTTGCCCGGGAAAGCCTTGCCACCCAGCAGGTCATCGGCCGTCATAACCTGCTTAAAGCCCTGCATGAAGGCCGGAGCGATGGGCTCGGCGCCATAAGCCAGGACGACCTCGTAGCCCACGTAGTCACGCTGAATGTCCTCGGCCGAAAGCTCGGTACCAAAGACGCACTTCACGCCCGCCTCAGCAAGACGGCGATACTGGTATTTGATCACGCGGGTGAGTTCCTGCTTTGCCGGCGGAACGGCCGCGATGCGCATCTCGCCGCCCGGCTCGTCCTGCTTATCCACGAGCACCACGTTGTGGCCGCGCTTGGCGGCAATGTAGGCAGCCTCCATACCCGCAGGACCAGCGCCCACAACGAGCACGTTCTTAGCCTCGGCGGCAGGCTCGTAGCCAGCCTCGTCGCGCTCCACGTCCGGGTTGACGGTGCAGGAGATGCGCTTGCCAAACATGATGCCGTTCAGGCAGCGCAGGCAGCCAATGCAGGGGCGGATGTCATCGGCGTTACCGGCAGCGGCCTTGTTGCAGAACTCGGCATCGCACAGATTGGCGCGGCCCATCATGCAGATGTCGGCGGCACCGTCCTCGATCAGTTCCTCGGCGATCCAGGCCTCGTTAATGCGTCCGACGGTGGCGACGGGAATGTTGACGTGTTTTTTAATCTCACGAGAGCAGGCAGCGTGCGAGGCCTGCTGGGTACCGGCGGCAGGAATCGCGGAGCCACGCTTGATGGTGGTGCCGCCCGACACATGAATCATGTCGACGCCGGCCTTCTCCAGACGACGCGAGACATAAATCATATCGTTGAGGGTCAGACCGCCATCGGTGTACTCATCGCCCGAGATGCGGACGTCGATGATAAAGTCCTTGCCGCAGCGCTCGCGGATCTCGGCGATGACCTCGAGCAAAAAGCGCATGCGGGCGTCGAGCGAGCCGCCATACTCATCGGTACGTTTGTTGTAGAGCGGGGTCAAAAAGCCACCGAGCATGCCGTGGGCGTGCGCCGCGTGGACCTCGACGCCATCGACACCGGCCTTCTGCATACGCACGGCAGCGTCGCCAAACTGATGCGTGAGCTCGTGAATCTCATCGACCGTGATGGGGCGCGGCGCCTCGCGGGCATAGGACGGGCCCACAAAGGACGGAGCGATCAGGCGCGGCGTGCCCGGAATGTTAAAGGCCATGTAGGCGGGGTGGAAGAGCTGCGGCATGATCTTGCAGCCATACTCGTGGACGGCCGCGGCGAGCTTTTCCCAACCGGGGATAAACGTGTCGTCGTAGCAGCACATGTCACCCGGCAGATAGGTATAGGTAGGCTCGACCGTCACGACCTCGGTGATGATCAGGCCAACGCCGCCCTTGGCACGGGCACGGTAATGATCGACCAAGTCGTCGGTCACGTAGCCATGATCGGCCAGGTTGGTGGACACCGGCGGCATAAAGACGCGGTTCTTGACCTCGGTCGTACCGACCTTGATCGGGCTAAAAAGCATCGGATAGGCGGAAGACTCCATACAGGGTTCCTTTCGTTTAAGCCGCTCGGCGGCAGTTGCTAACACACCTATCGTATCAGCAACCGCCGCATTCGCACTCGCTCGCACTCTCCACCTTCAATCCCGACCCTCACAAAAAAGTTGCGGTGGAATACGGAGTAGATAAGGCCTTTGACAGCCAAAACAGTCCGTATTCCACTGCAACTGATGGGCGGGGTGGAATTAAGGGCTCAGATAGTCAGTCATGCCCTCATCCGCCACTCCCTCACCTACAGCGCGCCGTCCAGCATAAGGTTCACCTTGAGCACGTTGACCGTAGGCTCGCCGAAGACGCCCAGGAATCGGCCCTTGGTGCACTGGGCGATGATCTCGCGAACCTCGCCTTCGCTCTTGCCCGTGGCCTTCGCCAGGCGCGGTACCTGGTACTCGGCGGCATCGGGAGAGATCTCGGGGTCGAGCCCTGAACCAGAACACGTCACCAGGTCGACGGGCACGGCGTCCATGCCGGCGTCGGGGTTGGAGGCGCGGATCTTCTTCACGCGCGCGTCCACAAGCTGCCGATACTCCTCACTCGCCGGGGATAGGTTGGACGGGGTACCATACGCCATGAGCTCGCCGTCTTCGCCTTTGACAATTGACACGTTCTGGATACGACCCCACATGTGGGCTTCGTCATCGAAGTTCTGGCCGATGAGCTCGGAACCCACACCCTTGCCGTCGACCGTAATGAGTGAACCGTTCGCCTGATACGGGAACGCAACCTGGGCGATGCCGGTCACGACGAGCGTATAGCCCAGGCCGCAGACAACGGTAAACAGCGCGAACACGCCCAGTGCGCGCGATGCAACACCTTTGAACATACAAACCTCCACTTACATAATGCCGCAGAACGCGAGCAGCATGTCGATGAGCTTGATAAATGCGAACGGGGCAACGATGCCGCCCAGACCCCATACGAGCAGGTTGTGGGTCAGCAGCTGTCCGGACGGTACCTCGCGGTACTTAACGCCCTTCAGCGCGGCCGGGATCAGCGCGACGATAACGAGCGCGTTATAGATGATGGCCGAAAGAACCGCGGACAGCGGGCTTGCCAGACCGAGGATGTTGAGCGCGCCAAGGCCCGGGTAGATCGGCGAGAACAGGGCCGGGATGATAGCGAAGTACTTCGCCATGTCGTTGGCGACCGAGAAGGTCGTAAGCGAACCGCGGGTCATGAGCAGCTGCTTGCCGATACGCACGACCTCGATGAGCTTGGTGGGGCTGGAGTCGAGGTCGACCATATTGCCGGCCTCCTTGGCAGCCTGGGTGCCCGTGTTCATGGCCACGGCGACATCCGCCTGCGCCAGCGCCGGCGCGTCGTTGGTGCCGTCGCCGGTCATGGCGACCAGGTGGCCCTCACGCTGGAACTCGCGGATCTTCTCGAGCTTGCCCTCAGGGGTGGCCTCGGCCAGGAAGTCGTCAACGCCGGCCTCGGCGGCGATTGCCGCGGCGGTGAGCGGGTTGTCGCCCGTCACCATGATGGTCTTGATGCCCATCTTGCGCAGGTCGGCGAACTTCTCCTTAACGCCGGACTTGATGATGTCCTTGAGGTACACAACGCCCAGCACGCGGCAGTTCTTGGTCACGACCAGCGGGGTGCCGCCGGCCTTGGCGATGCGCTCGACG
>CAJKGV010000160.1:0-4382 GCA_905199455.1 Collinsella aerofaciens
CCCGTCGCCCCGCGCCCGGTCCACTCCGCGCTCGACCTGTCCAAGCTCGAGTCGGTCGGGTTCCACATGCCCGACTGGGAGGAAGAGCTGGGGGAGTACCTCAAGACGCTCTAGCCGCTATTAACTTTTCGAGAGCAAAAGCCGCCGCTTGTTAACGGTGGCTTTTCTTGTTGGTGGCTATCTGCGCAGTGGTGCCAATAGTATTCTGCGGAAGATCTACCTCTCGCTTGTCTCGGTGGCGGACTTGCCGGGCTGGTCATCGTAGGCGTATTTGCTGTACACGTTGACCTCCCACTGCTTTTTTTCGACCTTTGCCACAGAATCCAGGATGAATCCGGTTGCAAGGCTCAGACCACAGAGGAACATAAACGATGCAGCAAGCATGGCAGTGGGGAAACGCGGGACCAGGCCGGTCTGAAAGTACTCAACAAAGATAGGAATGCCCAAAACCAGGCCGATAATCGCGAATAGAAGCGCGACGAGGCTGAAGAACTTCAGCGGGCGGTAGTCCTTGAACAGCGTGCCGATCATCACAACGACTTTAATGCCGTCGCTCACGGTATTGAGCTTGGACTCGGAGCCTTCCGGACGGTCGCGGTACTCGATGGGCACGTCTTTGATGCGCCAGCGGTGGTCGACGGCGTGGATCGAGAGCTCGGTTTCGATCTGGAAGCCCTCGGAAAGCACAGGGAAGGTTTTAACGAACGGACGGCTCATGGCGCGGTAGCCGGTCATGACATCATCGAAGCTGTAGCCATAGATCCACTTGATCATGGCGCGGACCAGATTATTGCCAAAGCCGTGGAAGGCACGCTTGTTCTCCTCGGCGTAGGTGCCGTTGGAAAGGCGATCGCCTACGGTCATGTCGGCCGTGCCGTTAAGGATGGGCTCGCAGAGGGCCTTGGCCGCCTCGGCGGGGTAGGTGTCGTCTCCGTCGACCATCAGGTAGCAATCGGCGTCGATATCGCGAAACATCTGGCGGCACACGTTGCCCTTTCCCTGACGGGGCTCAAAGCGGACTGTGGCGCCGTGCTCGGTGGCAATGCGTGAGGTATCGTCCGACGAGTTGTTGTCATAGACATAGACCGTCGCCTGCGGAAGCTCGCGGTGAAAGTCATCGATGACTTTGCCGATCGTGAGCGCTTCGTTGTAGCAAGGGATGATGACGGCGATGGATTCAGAATTCACTTAATGCTCCTTATACATTCAATCCTAGAAAGTATAGCCGTTTGGGCCTGGCATCCTAAGATGTGGGTTAGTTCTCCAGTTTTGTTGCGCGAATCGTTTGCATGGCCGTCGGGTCTATACTGTTCGTTTGTCAACGATTACGAGTAAAGGAGTTGCATCCGTGTCGGATCAGACAAAGCAACAAGAAACTCGCAGTCTGCCTGCGACGTTTGCTAAGAACGAATTTGAGAAGGACGCGTTTATCCTTCGTCAGCTGGTTACCAAGGATTTTAAGATCAAGTATCGCCGTAGCGTTCTGGGCGTCGCATGGTCGGTGCTCAACCCGCTGCTGATGATGATCGTCATGGCCATCGTGTTCTCGACGATTTTTGGCCAGGGCCGCAATGGCTCAATGACGCCCGAGATGTATCCGCTGTACTTGATCGTGGGTAACATTACCTTTGCCGTCATGTCTGAGTCTACTAACCAGGCCCTGACGTCGATCGTGGGCGCTGCCCCTCTGCTCAAGAAGGTTAAGGTGCACCGCTGGGTTTTCCCGGTGCAGAAGGTGCTCTTCTCGCTGGTCAACTTTGCCTTCTCGCTGGTCGCCGTCGCCATCGTCATGCTGTGGTTCCGCGTTATGCCTTCTTGGCACCTGATTCTGCTGCCGGTTTGCCTGCTGCTGCTTATGTGCTTCTGCATGGGCCTGGGCATGATGCTCTCTGCCCTTACGGTCTTCTTCCGCGACGTTATGCATCTGTGGAGCGTCGTCATTACGGCGTGGACTTACATTACGCCCATCTTCTGGACGACTGACTATATTGCGCAAATGCCGCATCTCGTGCGTATCTTGATGTATGCGAACCCCATGTTCAACTACCTGCAGTTTATGCGCGATATCTTCCTGTTCCAGACTACGCCCTCGCTTATGACGTTTGGTATGTGCGTCGCTTGGGCGGTTCTTGCGCTTATTATTGGCTATACCGTGTTCCATAAGTCCGAGCGCAAATTTATCCTCTACATCTAAGGAGTGCTGTGATGACTGAATCTGTTGTTGATTACAGCGAGCAGCCTCTGGCTGTCGAGGTCGACGACGTCACCATGATCTTTAACATGGCGTCCGAGTCGCTGACCAACCTCAAGGAGTACTTCATTAAGCTTGCCAAGCACGAGCTGTTCTTTGAGGAGTTTAGGGCGCTTAAGCACATCTCGTTTGATATTCATCGCGGCGAGGTTGTGGGTCTGGTCGGCACCAATGGCTCCGGCAAGTCTACGATGCTCAAGATTATCGCTGGCGTTCTTGAGCCTAGCGAGGGCAGCGTTAAGGTGCACGGTAACATCGCGCCGCTGATTGAGCTTGGCGCCGGCTTTGACCCCGAGCTGACCGCCCGCGAGAACATCTATCTGAACGGCGCCCTGCTCGGCTATACCAAGGAGTTCATCGACGCCAACTTTGACGGCATTATCGAGTTCGCTGAGCTGCAGAACTTTGTCGATATGCCGCTTAAGAACTTCTCTTCGGGCATGGTGGCGCGTATCGCCTTTGCAATCGCGACGATTACCGAGCCCGATATTCTGATCGTTGACGAGACGCTGTCCGTCGGTGATGTGTTCTTCCAGCAAAAGTGTGAGGCCCGCATCCAGCACTTTATCCAGAGCGGCGACGTGACGGTTCTGTTCGTTTCGCACTCTATGGAGCAGGTTGAGCGCATCTGCCAGCGTGCCGTTTGGATTGAGAAGGGTGACCTTCGCATGGACGGCCCGGTCGATGAGGTCTGCAAGGCGTACCGCGAGCAGTTCAACTAGGTTATAATTACTTGCGCCTGACAGGCTTGTGCTTGCTTGGGCGTGCGGTTATTTGCTCCATTAGCTCAGTTGGATAGAGCAGGGGACTTCTAATCCCAAGGTCGACGGTTCGAATCCGCCATGGAGCACCATCGTTTATTAAGCCCAGACCGCTTGGTGGTCTGGGCTTTTTTCATCTTGTGTGTTGCTGGAGCCGAGCGCGAGCAAGCCGCTGCTGTTTGTTGGGGTTGGCATTTTACATTTCGAGATGCTCTTTCAGCAGCTCCAACGCGTGGGCGTAGCCCTTCAGGCCCTCTCCGGTGATGGTGGCGAAGCAGGCCAGACGGGCGTAGCTCACCTGGCGGAAGTCTTCGCGGGTCTCGACTGCGCTAATGTGGACCTCCACAGCCGGGATGGCGACGGCTTTGAGCGCGTCCAGGATGGCCACGCTTGTGTGCGTGTAGGCGGCCGGGTTGATGACGATGCCGTCGACCTTTCCGTAAGCCTCCTGGATCTTGTCGACGATGCTGCCCTCGTGGTTAGACTGGAAGACCTCGACCTCGTCGAAGCCCTGTGCGGCACCCGCTTCCTGGCAGATCTGCACTAAGCGATCGTAGTTGTCGCTGCCGTAGATGCCTGGCTCGCGAATGCCGAGCATGTTGAGGTTGGGGCCGTTAATGACGAGTGCTTTCATGGTTGCTTCCTTTGCAGTTGAAAAACCACCACAAAGGTGCCTGCCCCCTTTGTGGTGGTTTTGGTTAGAGAGCGGGTGGGAGGGTGTCGAGGAGGGCATGGGCGGTGTTGGCGGCGCAGTCGCGTGAGTCGATGATGTAGTCGGCCCAGGCGCGGTAGCGCGGCATACGCTGCTCGGCCAGCTTGTCGATGCCGTCGCGCGCGGTGATGGGGCGGCCCTTGTGGGCGAGCTCGTCGAGCTTGCGGTTGAGCATCACGATTTGGCTGTTTTGGTGCAGCAGAGGGTAGTTCTCGTCGCGCGTAACCACGCCGCCGCCGGTGGAGAGCACCAAGCCGCTGCGCTTGGAGATGTCGGCCAGCGCTGCCGTCTCCTGCTCGCGGAAGGCCGCCTCGCCGCACTTGATGATAAAGTCGGCGCAGGGCATGCCCAGGCGCTCCTCGAGGGCGCGATCGAGATCGATGTGCTCGCGGCCCGTGAGCTGGGCGATCTGCTCGCCCACGCGGGTCTTGCCCGAGCCCGGCATGCCGATCAGCGCGATGTTCTGTTCGCGGCGTGACAGGCGCTCCGTTACGTCCAGGATCCTCTCGCGCGGGGTGGCTTTGCCGGTATAGCGCTCGACAGCTTGTGCCGCCTGGGCAACAAGCATAAGCAGGCCGCCGATGCAGGGGATACCGCGGCGCTCGGCCTCGAGCATGAGTCCCGTGCGAGCGGGGTTGTAGACAATGTCGATGACGCC
>CAJKGV010000161.1:0-4292 GCA_905199455.1 Collinsella aerofaciens
TCCGCACATGTGCGGATGAATGTGGGAGGTGTTCGGATAAAGTTGATAATCAAGGTCTGGTACGTATTTGGGACGGGGATTATTTAGCTACTTGCGTATGGCGGCAGCAGGGTGCTATAGTATTAGAGTTTTGTCTATCTTAGGGGTATTATCCCCTTTTTGAATTGCACCTTCTGGAGGCCCTGTTCATGGAAGAGATGGAAGTCAATCACGTCGACGACATCCACGAGAAGCTGACCGATATGGTGGGCGATCGCGTCAAGGTTAAGGCCAACATGGGCCGTACCCGCGTCGTCGAGCGCATGGGCACCATCAAGAGCGTCCACCCGGCCGTCTTCATTGTCGAGGTTGACGAGCGTCGCGGCCGCAAGTCGCGTCAGTCCTACCAGTATATCGATGTCCTCACCGGTCAGGTCGAGCTGTTCGACCCCGAGAGCGGCGAGCACATCTTTACCCCGCTCGGCAATCAGCTCGAGGAGCATTAACGGTGACCGATCGGTCCCTGACTCTTTCCGCGCCGGCAAAGATTAACCTCTACCTGGGGGTTCATACCGAGCGCGATGACCGCGGCTACCACAGGGTCGATTCCCTGATGGCGGCCGTCGGTCTTTCCGATACCGTGACGGTCACGCCGGCGCAGGCGCTGACCGTCCAGACGGTTCCAGCATCAGATTTTCCCATGCAAAAGAATACGGCGTATCGGGCTGCGGTTGCTATGGCCGAGCATTATGGTCGCGAGGCAAACATCTGCGTGACGATTGAGAAACGCATTCCATTGTGCGCCGGCTTGGGCGGCCCCTCGACGGATGCGGCCGCGGTCATTGTCGCCTTGGCGGAGCTCTGGGGCATTGATCGCACCGACCCAGCGCTCGATGACATTGCGCGGGGCATTGGTGCCGACGTCCCGTTCTTTTTGCACGCGAGCCCTGCGTTCTACGTAGGTGGGGGAGACGTGCTGGCAACTGAGTACCCCGCGCTGCCCGCGACGCCCGTCGTGCTGGTCAAGCCGCGCGAGGCAAGCGTTTCGACAATTGAAGCCTATCGACGTTTTGACGAGGCCCCGGTGCCTGCGGACAAGCCCGGCGCGATAGCTTCTGCCTTGCGTGCTGGTGATGCCGAGACGGCATATGCACTCATCCATAACAACCTTGGTGTCATTTCCGCACAGATGGAGTCGCAGATTCAAACGGTCCTCGACTGGCTGCGTAAACAGGACGGAACCGTTGCTGTAGATGTGTGCGGATCGGGTGCCTGCTCGTTTGCCATTTGCGACACCGCTGCCACGGCCGAAAGGCTTGCCGATGCTGCCCAGCAAAGTGGCTGGTGGGCCTGCGCGACTGAGCTTATTCCCAACACGGTTCAAATTGACGCGCCAAAGAAATAAAAATTTCTCTAGCACGCGGCGAAAATCTTTGTTACTATAGTCGAGCTAACGGGTTGTGGCTCAGTTTGGTAGAGCACTGCGTTCGGGACGCAGGGGTCGCTGGTTCAAATCCAGTCAACCCGACCAGAGCATGAGGAGGGGCCGCTTCTTGCGGTCCCTTTTTTTAGCTAGTGTTGTGATACCGCGATACCCGCGGTATACTCATTCGAGCTTGTCTCGCTGTATTGTGGAGGTCTACATGTTTGGACTGAGGGCTCCTGAGCTCATCATTATTCTCGTCGTTGTCCTGATTATCTTCGGGCCCAAGAACCTGCCGAAGCTCGGCAAGTCCCTCGGCTCTACCGTCAAGAATATCCGTGAGGGTATGGAGGGCGACGATAAGGCCGAGACCAAGCAGGCCGAGGAGGTCGTGGTCGAGCAGTCCGAGGAGGACAAGGAGATCGCTGAACTCGAGGCCAAGCTCGCTGCTGCCAAGAAGAAGCAGGCAGAGGACAGCGACGCGGACGCAGAGTAGTCCCATCCCTTTGGGGTGAGCACCTGACCGGCTTGCCCGCAGGCTAGCCGGTCTTTTTCGTTTTGTTGACAGTTGATTGTTGATCAGAGTTGGGGAGATATCCGTATGGACGCAAGCCAGATCGTACTGACCGCTGAGGGCCGCCAGAAGCTCGTCGAGGAGCTCGCTTGGCGTGAGGGCGATTACGCCAAGGAGATCGTCGAGGACATCAAGGAAGCCCGCGCGTTCGGCGACCTTTCGGAGAACTCCGAGTACGACGCCGCTAAGGACAAGCAGGCCCAGAACGCCGCTCGTATTGCCGAGATCCAGGCCATCCTCGCCAACGCTCAGGTTGCTGCCACCACGGGCGACCTGACCGTCTCCATCGGTTCCACCGTTTCGCTGATTGATCCCAACGGCGAGGTCATGGAAGTCACGCTCGTTGGTACCACCGAGACCAACTCGCTCGAGCACAAGATCTCCAACGAGTCTCCGGTCGGTCACGCCATCATCGGTCACGGCGAGGGTGATTCCGTCGAGGTCGTTACGCCTTCCGGCAAGACTCGCGTCTACACCATCGCCAAGATCGCACGCTAGACCACGGTCCCGCGCAAAGGTATGTTTTCGCTCCCTGGGACCGAATCCTGGGGAGCGTTTTAGTTTGAGGAGCTAACTTATGGCAGAGAACCAGAACGCCGCAGATCAGGCATCGACGCTCAACGACGAGCGCGCCACCCGCCTGGCCAAGCGCGCCGCCCTGTTCGAGGCGGGCCAGAACCCCTATCCCGAGCACTCTGAGCTTGAGGACTACGTCGCCGATATCGAGGCTAAGTACGCCGAGCTTGCCGATGGCGAGGACACCGAGGACGTCGTGAAGATCGCTGGCCGTGTGGTCGCCAAGCGCGGTCAGGGCAAGATCATGTTCATCGTCGTGCGCGATGCGACTGCCGAGATTCAGCTGTTCTGCCGCATCAACGACATGGACGAGGCTGCCTGGAGTACGCTCAAGGCCCTCGACCTGGGCGACATCCTGGGCGTGACCGGCGTGGTCGTGCGCACCCAGCGTGGCCAGCTTTCCGTTGCCCCTAAGAGCGCGACCCTGCTTGCCAAGGCCGTTCGTCCGCTGCCCGAGAAGTTCCACGGTCTTTCCGACAAGGAGACCCGCTATCGCCAGCGCTATGTCGACCTGATCGCCAACGACGACGTTCGCGAGACCTTCCGTAAGCGTTCGCAGATTCTCTCCACCTTCCGTCGCTTTATGGAGTCCGACGGCTACATGGAGGTCGAGACCCCCATCCTGCAGACCATCCAGGGCGGCGCTACTGCCAAGCCGTTCATTACCCACTTCAACGCGCTCGATCAGGAGTGCTACCTGCGTATTGCCACCGAGCTGCACCTCAAGCGCTGCATCGTCGGTGGTTTTGAGCGCGTGTTCGAGATCGGCCGCATCTTCCGTAACGAGGGCATGGACCTTACCCACAACCCCGAGTTCACCACGATGGAGGCCTACCGTGCCTTCTCCGACCTCGAGGGCATGAAGGCACTCGCCCAAGGTGTCATCAAGGCTGCCAACAAGGCCATCGGCAACCCCGAGGTCATCGAGTACCAGGGCCAGACCATCGACCTTTCTGGTGAGTGGGCCAGCCGTCCCATGACCGACATCGTCTCCGACGTGCTCGGCAAGCAGGTCACCATCGACACGCCGGTCGAGGAGCTTGCTGCCGCCGCGCGCGAGAAGGGCCTGGAGATCAAGCCCGAGTGGACTGCTGGCAAGATCATCGCCGAGATTTACGATGAGCTGGGCGAGGACACCATCGTCAACCCCACGTTCGTGTGCGATTACCCCATCGAGGTCAGCCCGCTTGCCAAGCGTTTTGAGGACGACCCGCGCCTGACGCACCGCTTTGAGCTGGTCATCGCCGGCCACGAGTACGCCAACGCATTCTCCGAGCTCAACGACCCGGTCGACCAGGCTGAGCGCTTTGCTGCCCAGATGGCCGAGAAGGCCGGCGGCGACGATGAGGCTATGGAGTATGACGAGGACTACGTGCGCGCCCTCGAGTACGGTATGCCTCCCGCGGGCGGCATTGGCATTGGTATCGACCGCGTGGTCATGCTGCTTACTAACCAGGCTTCTATCCGCGACGTCCTGCTGTTCCCGCACATGAAGCCCGAGAAGGGTTTCCAGTCCGGTGCCGCTGCCGCCAAGGCTGCAGAGGCCGGCAACGCCGCGAGCCCATTCGTTAAGTCGCTTAAGCCCACGCTCGATTACTCCAAGATCGCCGTTGAGCCGCTGTTTGAGGAGTTCGTCGACTTTGATACCTTCTCCAAGAGCGATTTCCGCGCTGTGAAGGTCAAGGCATGCGAGGCCGTCAAGAAGTCCAAGAAGCTGCTGAACTTTACGCTCGACGACGG
>CAJKGV010000162.1:0-4265 GCA_905199455.1 Collinsella aerofaciens
GGCATCATGATCTCGGTCTATGCCTGGGGCGTCATGCTGCTGTCGCTGCCGCTCATGGTGTTCGCCTCGCGCTTTGAGTTCAAGCGGATGCTGCTGGGCGTGCTGGCCGTGTTCTCGCTCGGTCAGTTCCTGTCCGCTGTGGCGCCGACCTATCCCATCCTGGTCTGCGCGCGCCTGGTGGTCGCTTGCGCACATGCCGTGTTCTGGTCAGTCGCCTCGATTATGGCCTCGCGCCTGGTCGACACTCGCCACGGCGCGCTCGCCATCAGCATGATCGCTACGGGCTCGTCCATCGCGCAGATCTTTGGCCTGCCGCTCGGTCGCGCCATTGGCTTGGCCGTGGGCTGGCGCATGACGTTTGCCGTGGTCGGGGGCCTCTCAGCCATCGCGGTCGTCTACCAGGCAGCGGTGTTCCCGGCCATGCCGGCGGGTGAGCGCTTTACCGTCAAACAGCTGCCCGAGCTGCTCAAGAACCCGCTCCTCATCGCGCTCTACGCAGTCACGGTCTTCATGGCGACCGGCTATTACGCAAGCTACAGCTATATCGAGCCCTTCCTGGCGCAGGTCGCGCACGTCGATGCGGGCGCCATCACCATGACGCTGACGGCGTTTGGCTGTTCCGGCTTGGTGGGCAGCTGGCTGTTCAGCCGCCTGTTCGACGGGCACCGTTTTCCGTTCCTTGCTATCACGCTCTCCGGCGTGCCGGTGGCCCTGCTGCTCATGGGGCCGGCCGCATCGTCGCTCGTGACAGTGCTTGCCGTCTGCGCACTGTGGGGTTGCTGCGCCACGGCCTTTAACGTGGCGTTTCAGGCCGAGCTCATCAAGCACACGCCGGCAGATTCGTCGGCCGTCGCCATGTCGATCTTCTCGGGCCTGTTTAACCTCGGTATTGGCACGGGCACCGCAATCGGCGGCGCCGTGGTTTCGGGTCCCGGTATCGCTTGGATCGGCTTCGCGGGCGGGGCGATTGCCGTCGTGGGCGTCATCCTCGCCATCACGGTGATGTTCCCAGCCATACGCCGCGCAAAGCCCGTCGCCTAGCCACATCCTCCTCATCAGTTGCGGTGGAATAGTTCCTGTTTAAGGCTTCTGAAGGCCCAGACAGGAACTATTCCACCGCAACTTATTTTGGGGGAGAGGATACAAGCTGGGCATACAATGGATGTCGTTGTGTTGAGCTTACCGGGAGGCTGTTATGTGGGCATACGAGACGACGTTCTATCAGATCTATCCGCTGGGCTTTTGCGGGGCTCCGCGCGAAAACGCCGCGCCCGTTGCCGAGGATGAGCTCGCCCAGGCTGCCAACGCCGCGCCCAACCCCGATGCTCCTATCATGAAGGTCGCCCAATGGGCCGACTACATGCAGGAACTCGGCGTTGGCGCTGTGCTCATCAACCCACCGCTCGAATCTGATAGCCACGGCTACGATACACGCAGCCTGCGCCATATCGACCGTCGCCTGGGTGGGGACGCCGACTTTGCCGCCGTATGCGACACGCTGCATGCCCATGGCATCCGCGTGGTGCTCGATGCCGTCTTCAACCACGTCGGCCGCGGTTTTTGGGCCTTCCGCGATGTGCAGGAGCGCAAGTGGGACTCGCCGTACAAGGACTGGTTCCACATTAGCTTTGACGGCGATTCCTGCTATGGCGATGGCTTTTGGTACGAGGGCTGGGAAGGCCATTTTGAGCTTGTGAAGCTCAACCTGCAAAATCCCGCTGTGGTCGATTACCTGCTTGAGTCCGTGCGCCGCTGGGCCGAGGTCTTTGGCGTCGACGGCCTGCGCCTGGACGTTGCCTATATGCTCGACCGCGACTTTATGCGCCGCCTGCACGTCTTTACCCGTGAGCTCAAGCCCGACTTTGTGCTGATCGGCGAGACGCTCCACGGCGACTACAACCAAATCGTCAACGACGAGATGCTCGACTCCTGCACCAACTACGAGTGCTACAAGGGCCTGTACTCCAGCTTTAACTCGGTCAACATGTTCGAGATCGCCCATTCGCTGCACCGCCAGTTTGGCGGCGATCCGTGGTGCATCTACCGCGGCAAACATCTGCTGTCGTTTGTCGACAACCACGATGTGCCGCGCCTGGCGAGCATCCTCACCGACAAGTCGTGCCTGCGTCCCGCCTACGGCATGCTCTTTGGCATGCCGGGCATCCCGTGCGTCTACTATGGCAGCGAGTGGGGAATTGCCGGCGAAAAGGGTGGCCCCGATGGCGACTGGGCGCTGCGACCTGCGCTCAATGAGCCTGCGCCCAACGAGCTGACGGCGTTCATCACGCAGCTTGCGCACCTTCGCTCGGCCGACGACGCGGCTGCCCGTGCTCTCAACTACGGTGCCTATCGCAACGTGGTGATCCAGAACAAGCAACTGCTGTTCGAGCGCGCCTGTGACGGCGCGACGGTACTCGTGGCGGTGAATGCCGTGGGTGAGCCTTACACCTTTGGCGCCGGCGAGCTCAACGGGTCCTTCGTCGACCTGCTTGCCGACGATGCGCCCACGGTCGAGCTGACGGGTACCCTTGAGCTTGCACCCTACGAGGTGCGCTATCTGTTGAGAGCCTAGCCCATGGCCGTATCTGACGAGGGCTATCAACATATTGAGCATGGGTTTGAACCCGTGTTTGACGAGCGCTCGCGCGTTTTGGTGCTGGGGTCGTTTCCCTCGGTGCTCTCGCGTGCAAATGCCTTTTATTACGGCAACCCTCAGAATCGCTTTTGGCGTGTGATGGCCACGTGCCTCGGTATGCCTGTGCCGCCCAACGAGGGCGATCCTTTGGCAAGCGGTGAGCCCGCGACGCTCGATGCCTCCATTGCCGCCAAGCGATCCATGCTGTTGAACGGTGGCGTGGCCCTGTGGGATGTGATTGAGAGCTGCGACATTAAGGGCTCGAGCGACGCAAGCATCCGCAACGTTGTGCCGGCACATATCGAGCGCATTACCGATGCCGCGCCGATCGAGGCCGTTGTCTGTAACGGCGGCACGGCAGGGCGACTCTACAAACGCTACTTGCAGGATCGGACGGGGCTGCCTGCCATCGTCCTGCCCTCGACAAGTCCCGCCAATGCGACATGGCGTCTGGAGCGGCTTGTTGAGCGGTGGAGCGGCGCCGCTGATTGGCAGGCTTTTTCGATTTAGCAGTTTGAGTGCTCGGCAAGATGCCTCATAACGGCGTGCCAGATCGGTGTGGGCAGCGCAGACGTGGCGCGCACCATGCCGTCGGTGTCGACGCCACCCGTTGCGGCGCCACCGAGCTTCTGCGCGTGTTCGACGGAACACCCCATGCGAACGGCGCCCACGAGCTTGTCCATGGCCTCCGAAAACGGTCGCCGCAAGAGTCCCATGCGCGGGGAGCGACGAAGCGCTGCGATGCCGCTGCCGGCGCAGATGGCAACGCCGCCACACCACAATTGATCATGGCGCTCACATGCCTTGTGCAGGCGAACGGCGGTCCCACGCGCCTGCTCAGTGCCCTCTTGTGCGGCTCGAATCGCGGCATAGACGCGCGTTCCCGTACCGCCAAAGCGCTCAAGCGCCTGCTCGATGGCTGTCAACGTCTCATCGTCAGCCACATCTTCAATGGCCAGCACGATGCCATCGGCAACGCTGCCGGCGTCATTTGCCTTCAAGTCGACCGGGCGGGGGAGTGCGGTGCCGGAAAGTTGAGCATAGGCGGCGATGGCATCCTGCAGGTCCCAGAGCAAAAAATCAAGATCGGCGCTATTGGGAATACTGATATACGCAATGGTGTTCAGTGTTTTTGGTACGTCGCCGCGCGCGGTCGTCTCCATGCCATCTCCTTTCCGGCTCGTTTCCGTTTAGGTTACACCGTCTGGTGGCGCCCCGCCGCGCTATCCTAGTGCAACCCTTACGAAAGGAACGCCATGCGTCTGCCCATGAATACCTCGCTTGCCATGCTCAAGCCCTCCGGTATCCGCCGGATTAACGCGCTCGCCGCCCAGCATCCGGGGTGCATCGCGCTCGCGCTCGGCGAGCCCGATTTTCCCACGCCCGATGTGATTAGCGCCGAGGTGACCGCCGCACTGGACCGCGGTGACACACACTATCCGCCCAACAACGGTCGCCCCGCCCTGCGTGAGGCGTTATCTGCCTATATGGGGGACGCGGGCCTGGCGTTTTCCGCCGATGAGGTCATCCTGACCGACGGTGCGACCGAGGCACTGTCGGCAACATTCATGGCCATGCTCAACCCCGGCGACGAGGTCATTATTCCCACGCCGGCCTTTGGCCTGTACGA
>CAJKGV010000163.1:0-4221 GCA_905199455.1 Collinsella aerofaciens
TACGGTGTAGTTGACGCCGCCGCCAAGACGGAAAAGGTGTTGTGCCGCATTTTCGCCAATTGACGTCCGTGTCTGGAGTTTAGCTGTCGATGCTCAAAATGCCATAAACTAGTAACGTTATGGACTTTTTCATTGCGACTCAATTGCGAGGATTTCTTTATGGCTGGTAATCACTTTAAGGGCAGCGATAGCGGCCGTCCTGCAGTTCCGCCGCGTCCGAACGGGGCTGGTAAGGCCGGCACGCCGGGCGGCGCTGGACAGGGCGGTTCCGGTAAGCGCGTGTCCCCGGGCGAGACGGCGATGTTCACCGCTCTGTACGAGCAGTCTCAAAAGGCAAAAAAGACCGGCCGTGCAAGAGGGAATGTCTTTGCGGGCGGTGCAACCTCCGCGTCGCAGCCGAGCGGGGCTCCTTCGGTGCCTGCGAACAACGCAGGTGCTGCCAACGCCGCGAATGCTGCCGGCAACGTTAATGCCGGCAAGGCCGCCAACAATACTCCCTCTGCCGGTGGCGCGGGGCTTACGGGTAACCTTGGCACGATTTACACCGGCGCCTCCGAGACTGGCACGTTCGCCCGCCTGGATGATAGCGGTGCCGAGTTTGCGGGCTCGGGTTCCAAGGAAGATTATTACGATTTTGGCTTGAACTACGGTAGCGATGCTTCGTCGAGTTCGACCTCTGACGGTCTGGTCCGTCATCGCCATCGCAAGGGCGAGCGCAAAAAGCGTCACACCGGCGCCATTATTGCCGCTGTAGTCGCGGTGCTTCTCGTTGCGCTTGGCGCAAGCGGCTTTATGCTGCTTAACTCGGCAAAGACCGTAAAGAGCGAAGCGAAGGAGGCTGTCGAGATCGTCGGTGGCCTTAAGGACAAGGTCACGTCGGGCGATTTTTCGACGCTGCCTGACGACGCGAAGAAGATCGATGAGCTCTGCGACAGCATGAAGGCGGAGACTTCGAGCCCGCTGTGGACGGCGGCTTCGTTTATCCCGGTGTATGGCAGTGACATCAACGCAGCCCGCACCATGATTGACGCCCTGTCCGATGTCTCGAGCAATGCGCTGGTTCCCATGGCCGATAACCTTTCGCAGGCTACGCCCGGCAAGCTGTTCCAGGACGGCATGATTAACGTGTCCGCGCTGCAGGCGGTCGCCGATTCGCTTTCCAGCAGCTCGAAGGTGTTCAAGAGCGCCAACGAGAAGGTCCAGGGCATTGGCGATACTCATATTTCCCAGGTGACCGAGCTGGTCGATAAGGCCAAGGACGGCTTTGCCACCCTCAACGGCGCGGTTGACGCGGCGGAGAAGGTCGCCCCCGTCCTTCCCCAGATGCTCGGCGCCAACGGCCAGACGCGCAACTACCTTATGTACGCCATGAACAACGTCGAGATTCGTGCTTGCGGCGGCTTTGGCGGTTCGCAGGGCCTGATTTCGGTCACTGACGGCCAGATGTCGATTGGCGAGTTTGTTCCCCGCATTGGACTCAGCGAGGATGAGGCAGTCGAGAGCGTCGACGAAGAGGATGAGGCGCTGTTCGGCAACCACAGTAACCTGTACAACTCGGGCAATACCTATTCGCCTGATTGGCCCCGCAACTCGCAGCGTGTCGCCGCGCTGTGGAAGTCCCAGTATGGACAGGACGTTGATGGCGTCATCGGTATCGACCCGGTGTTCCTGCAGTATCTGCTGGGCCTGGTCGGTAATGTCTCGCTGCCCGACGGAACGGTTGTCGACGGCACCAACGCCGCAAAGGTCCTCATGCACGATGTGTACTGGAACTATCCGGTCGAGGAGTCGGACGGCATCTTTGCATCCGTCGCCAGCGCTGCCTTCGACAAGATCCTTGGCGGTATCGGCGATGTCGATGTTACGAAGCTTGTCAGCGCCGTTGAGCGCGGTGCCGAAGAGGGCCGTCTGATCGCGTGGATGAGAAACGATGATGAGCAGAATGCCATCAAAGAGACGGGCATTGACGCTTCGCTGCCCGATCCGGATGACCCGAGTGCCGATCCTGTTGCCGGCGTTTACTTTAACAACCTGAGCTTCTCCAAGCTCGACTGGTACCTGAACGCCGATACGCAGATTGGCCAGGGCATCAAGAACGGTGACGGCACGTGCTCCTATCGCATCACCGTTACCCTGACGAACATCATGACGCAGGAGGAGGCTGGCAAGCTGCCCGACTACGTTGCGGCGGGCGCACCCGATGCCGCGCGTGACGACGAGCGTCTGAATGTCTCGTTGTTTGCCCCGACGGGCGGCAACATTACTGATCTGACCGTCGAGGGCACCCAGTTTGGTCTTGGCGCCGCTACGTGGCATGGAATCCCCTTCTATTCGGGCACCGTTGACCTGCATGCTGGCGAGACGACGACGATCACGTATACGCTGACCACGTCGGCCGAGGCGGGGGACAAGCCGCTTACGCTGCGTCAGACTCCTACATGCCAGGCGGCTCGCGACAGCGCGTCGGCGTAGGGTTTTTCTGGTAGCGCAGATAATCGAGTACCATTTTGGGGCGGACAGGCAATCTGTTCGCCCCTATTTTGTAAGGAGAGCGCATGAAGTACTTTGGCACCGACGGCTTTCGCGGTGAGGCCAACGTTGGGCTGACGGTAGAGCACGCTTATAAGATTGGCCGTTTTGTGGGCTGGTATTACGGCGCCAACCGCGAGCGCAAGGCGCGCGTCATCGTGGGCAAGGACACCCGTCGCTCGAGCTATATGTTCGAGGCGGCGCTGGTGAGTGGCCTGGTCGCGAGCGGTGCGGACGCCTATATGCTGCACGTGATCCCCACGCCGGGCGTAGCGCATCAGACTGTGGAAGGCTGCTTCGATTGCGGCATCATGATCAGCGCGAGCCACAACCCGTTTTGCGATAACGGCATTAAGCTCGTCAACAGCGACGGCTTTAAGATGGACGAGGACGTACTGGAGCTCATCGAGGACTACATCGATGGCAAGAGCGAAGTTCCGCTGGCCACGGGCAACCACATCGGCGCCACGGTGGACTACATGCAGGGCCGCAACCGCTACATTGCTTCGCTCATCGCCAGCGCGAACTTTTCGCTGCAGGGCGTCAAGATCGGCATCGATTGCGCCAACGGCTCGGCATCCTCGGTGGCCAAGCCGGTGTTCGACGCACTGGGCGCCGATGTGCGCGTGATCAATGCCGCGCCCGACGGCTTTAACATCAATGTCGACTGCGGCTCTACGCATATTGAGCGCCTGCAGCGCCACGTGGTGGAGCAGGGCCTGGATGTGGGCTTTGCCTACGATGGCGATGCCGACCGCTGCCTGGCCGTGGACGAGCGCGGCCGCGTGGTCGACGGCGACCAGATCCTGTACGTGTGCGGTGTGTACCTGAACAAGCACGGGCGTCTCTCGGGCGGTACCGTGGTGCCGACGATCGCCAGCAACTTTGGCCTGATCAAGTCGTTGGAGCTTGCCGGCCTGAGTGCCGTGACCAGCGGCGTGGGCGACCGTCACGTGTATGCCAAGATGCGCGAGGGCGGCTACAGCCTGGGCGGCGAGCAGACGGGCCATACGATCTTTGGCGATATCGAGCGCACGGGCGACGGCATTATGACCTCGCTGCGCGTGATGGAAGTGATTCGTGCCGAGCGCGAGACGCTCTCGCAGCTCACGGCTCCGTGCAAGCTGCTGCCGCAGGCGCAGGTGGCCGTGCACGTGGCGGACAAGGACGCCGCGCTCGAGAACATGGGCGTGCAGAACGCCATCGCCGAGGCCGAGGCTGCGCTGGCAGGCGAGGGCCGCGTGCTCGTGCGCAAGAGCGGAACCGAGTCGGTTATTCGCGTGCTGGCCGAGGCGCCCGACCAAGCATCCGCCGATGCCGCCATGAAGCGCATCGCCAACGCGCTCGAGGCTCTGTAGTTACGCGGTTTTACCAAACCGCGTAACTGCTCGACGCTGCAAACGGCCCCAAGCGGCAGTCTGACGTTCAATTTCAAGGGCGCGACCAGAAGGTGAGCGCCCTTTCATTTCACGTCACCTTGCTCGCTTGGGGCCGTTTTCGCTGACGTTGCCAAGACATTAGCGTCAACGAACTAGTCATTGGGTACCTAGTTATTGGGTGAAAAAAGGGGACGCTGCGGATTGGTTTCGCGGCGTCCCCTTTGCGTTGGCGTGTCGGTTATGCCTTACAGCTCGTAGAGCGTGGTGAACTTGTCCTGCAGGTAGCTGCAGTAGTAGCGGGCATCGAACGCCA
>CAJKGV010000164.1:0-4171 GCA_905199455.1 Collinsella aerofaciens
CGGCCTCGAGCATGAGTCCCGTGCGAGCGGGGTTGTAGACAATGTCGATGACGCCTTCGAGTGCATCGAGCCCTTCGAGCGTGCAAGGCGCGTCGGGGCAGTGGGGGAACATGCCGGCAGGCGTGCAGTTGACGAGCAGCGCGGCATCGGATTGCTGCGCGATGTTGTCGTAATTGACCTCGCTTGTGCGACCCACGGGTACGACGATGGCGCCCAGGTCGTCGAGTACCATGCTGGCCGTAGTGCCGGCACCGCCGGTGGCGCCGAGCACGAGGGCCTTCTTACTGGCAACCTCTACGCCCAGCTCCTCGACCAGGCACTGAAAACCGAAGTAGTCGGTGTTATCGCCGCGCAGGCGGCCGTCGGGCAGGCGCGTGATGGTGTTGACGTTGCCCATGCGCTCGGCGAGCGGGCTCAGCTCGTCCAGGTACTCCATGACGGCGCGCTTGTAGGGGATGGTCACGTTGGTGCCCTCCCACTCGTCGCCCGTCATAAAGGCCGCGAGGTCCTCGGGCTCGCGCTCAAATCGCACGTAATCGAGCCCAGCGAGCTCTTTGTAGATGGTTGGGGTGTAGCTGTGGCCCAACACGCGGCCCAGCACTCCGTAGGGGCGGGTTGCGGCGGTATCGGTCATCTAGAGCACCTCCGTGTAGCTGCCAAAGTAGGTGAAGCTTTCGCACACGTCGTCGATGGAATCGAGCAGGTCGTCGAGGGCCTTGCTGCCAAAGGGGCAGTCCAGATCAAAGTAGAACATAAACTCAAAGTCGCGGCCGGGGATGGGACGGCTCTCGAGCTTGATGAGGTTGATGTTGAGTGCGTAGAAGCGCTCGAGCACGCGATAGAGGGCGCCCGGCTCGTTGGCCGTGGTGATCATGAGCGAGGTGCGATTAGCGCCGGGGTAGACGCGCGGCTCGCGGCTGATGACGACAAAGCGCGTGTAGTTGTTGTCCGAGTCTTGGATATTGGGCTCCAACACCTCGAGGCCATACAGCGTGGCACAGCTGCGCGATGCGATGGCGGCAACATCGGTGCGCTCGGAGTTGGCGACCATCTCAGCCGACATGGCCGTGTTGGGGTACTTGGTGGCGCGCAGGCCGTGGTTCTCGATAAAGCCGGCGCACTGGGCAATGGCTTGGCCGTGGCTGTAGACCTCGCGTATGTCCGCGAGCTTGGTGCCGGGCTTGACGAGCAAGTTGTGGTCGATCTTGAGGCGAAGCGAGCGCACGATGTGGAAGTCGAACTGGGCGAGCAGGTCGTAGACGGCGTTGACCGAGCCGGCGGTGGAGTTCTCGATGGGCAGCACGCCAAACTCGCAGAAGCCGTCGCGCACAGCGCGCATAACGCCTTCGAAGGTCTCGAAAAACGCGATGTCGGGCACGTCGAAGAGCTTGCACGCGGCAATTTGACTGTAAGCGCCCTCAACGCCCTGGCAAGCGACGGTGGCAGTTTGAGGGAAGGGCGTGTCGGAGGCTGCAGCCGTGGCGTGGGCCTTTTGCGAGACAGTGATGCCCTTGAGTTCGTTGATGTAGCGCTGCTGCTCGGCCTTGCTCATGCTCATGAGGAGACGGAACAGGGTGATGGTCTGCGCCTCGTAGCGCTCGGGCGCGCGGCCGGCAAGGTTGTTGAGCTTGGAGCGCTCGCGGGCGGGGTCGAAGACGGCCTTGCCCATCTCGATTTTTGACTTGGCGACTTCGGTGGCAATGTCCATGCGCTCGATAAAGCTGTTGAGGAGCGTGGTGTCGATGCCATCGATGGCCTGGCGGATGTCAGCAAGGTCCATAGGGACCCCTTTCACGTGTCGGTGATTTTTCTGGGACGGGGATTAAAAAATCATTAGGTACACAATGATTTTTTAATCCCCGTCCCAGAAAAATCACTGGGTGGGCGTGGGGGCCGGAGTTGGCCCCCAGAGATTTTTAGAGCTGGGCGGCGTCCTCGAGGAGGGCGTCCCAGATGGCGAGCGCCGCGGCTGCTTCGGCTACGGGGACGGCTCGGGGGACGATGCAGGGATCGTGACGACCGTGGACCGAGAGCTCGGCATTTTCCATGGCGTCCATGTCTACGGTCTGCTGCTCGCGGCCAATCGAGGGCGTTGGCTTTACGGCCATGCGCCACATGACGGGCGCGCCGGTCGAAATACCGCCCAGGATGCCGCCGGCGTTGTTGGACTCAACCTCGATCTCGCCGGTCTCGGCGTCGATGCGATACGGATCGTTGTTCTCGCTGCCGCGCATGGCGGCCACGGCAAAGCCCATGCCAAACTCCACGCCCTTTACGGCGGGAATGCCAAACGCGATTTGCGCGATGCGGTTCTCGATGCCGTCGAACATGGGGTCGCCGATGCCCGCGGGAAGCCCGTAAATGCCGCACTCCACGATGCCGCCGATGCTGTCGAGCTCGTCGCGCGCGGCAAGAATCTCCTCGCGCATGCGGCCGGCTGCGGCGGCGTCAATGCACGGCAGATCGTTCGTAAGGATTGCCTTGCGGTCGGCCTCGCGATAGACCATATCGTCCATCGGCAGGTCGGAGATGCCGCCGATCTGCGCGACGTGCGCCATGACCTGAATGCCGCGGGCCTCAAGTGCCTGCAGCGCGATGCCGCCGGCGATGCATAGGGGAGCCGTTAGGCGGCCGGAGAAGTGCCCACCGCCCGCGACGTCGTGCATGTTGTGGTACTTCAAGCGCGCAGGGAAGTCCGCATGTCCCGGACGGGGCTTGCGGCGCAGCTCGGAGTAATCCTTGGAGCGCGTGTTGGTGTTCTCGATAATTGCGGCAATGGGCGCGCCGGTGGTGTGTCCATCGACCACACCGGCGATGATATGCGCGGCGTCGGCCTCGCGGCGTTTGGTTGCGGTCTCGTCGCGGCCGGGGGCGCGACGGTCGAGGAAGGCCTGCAGCTTCTCCTGGTCCACGGCGATGCCCGCCGGGATGCCATCGAGCGAGCAGCCGATAGCGGGGGAGTGCGATTGGCCGAAGATGCTTAAGTGCAAGACGTTGCCAAAGGTCGAGGACATGCTATTCCTCCTCGAGTGTGACCTTGCCGCCCAGCAGGCGGTAGTGGTCGAAGAAATCGGGATAGGACTTGTTGACGGCCTCGGCGCCGTGGATCACGACCTCGCCGGTGGCACGGCTCGCGGCGATGGCGGCCATCATGGCGATGCGGTGGTCGTTGTGCGAATCGACCTCGCCGCCGGTAAAGGCATCGACACCCTTGATGATGAGGTCGTCACCGGCAATGCGCACCTGCGCGCCCAGCGCGGTGAGCTCGCGGGTGGTGGTGGCCAGACGGTCGGATTCCTTGATGCGCAGACGGGCGCAATCGCGGATAAAGGTGCGGCCCTGTGCCAGCGAGGCCACGGCCGAGATAACGGGCACCAGGTCGGGAATGTCGTGGGCACTCATCTCAAAGCCGGCGAGCTTGTCGGACTGCACGGTGGCGGCGTTGGTGGAGCGCACGATGCGGGCACCAAAGCGCGAAAGCGCGGCGAGCACGTTGCGGTCGCCCTGTGCGGAGCTCAGCGACACGCCCTCGACGGTGATGGGGTCGGTGCCGATGGCACCGGCGCACAGCCAAAAGGCGGCGTTGGACCAGTCGCCCTCGACGGCTACGCTGCCGGGCGTGCGGTACGAGCCGCTGCTCACGCGGAAGTTCGTGACCTCGGGCTGGCCGTCCTTGGCCGGAATGCGCTCGACGTTGACCTCGACGCCAAAGGCCTTCATGGCCTGGATTGTCAGGTTGATGTAAGGGCGGCTCTCGATGAGGCCGGTCACCTGCACGCAGGAGGGCTGGGCCAGCAGCGGGGCTGCCAGCAGCAGGCCGGAGATATACTGCGAGCTCACGTTGCCCGGCAGCACGAAAGTGCCCGGGCGCATGCGTCCGCTCGTCTTGAGCGGAAAACCGCCCAGGCCCTGCAGGTCGCAGCCGGCGGCGATGATCTCGTCCGAGAGCGGGGACAGCGGGCGGGCGCCTAAGCGTCCCTGACCCACAAAAGTTGCTTCTGCGCCCAGCGCGCAGGCGACGGGCAACATAAAGCGCAGCGTGGAGCCGCTCTCGCCGCAGTCGAGCGTGCCACCGGCAAGGGCCTTGAGCAGGCCAAATTCAATGCTCTTCATAACCGTCCATATTCTCCACATCTATCTGGTCTTCTTTTGCGGTCATCAGCCCGATGAT
>CAJKGV010000165.1:0-4137 GCA_905199455.1 Collinsella aerofaciens
CCGCCGAGCTCCTCGAGCGGACGGCTCAGCTCCTCGGCCTTAGCGGCGGCCTCGGGCGTGCCCGGCTTAATGCCGTCGACGCCAATGACCTTGCGCACGAGCGAGTAACCGTTGGAGTGCACGCCGGTGGAAGGCAGGCCCAGAATCACGTCGCCGGGGCGGACGTTTGCGGGATCGAGCATCTTGGGACGGTCGACGACGCCCACGGTAAAGCCGGCAAGGTCGTAGTCGGCCGGAGCCATGACGCCGGGGTGCTCGGCCATCTCGCCGCCCACGAGCGCGCAGCCCGCGAGCTTGCAGCCATCGGCCACGCCCTTGATGATCTTTGCCATGTGCTCGGCCTCGATGTGGCCGATGGCAACGTAGTCCAGGAAGAACAGCGGCTCGGCGCCCGAAGCCAAAATGTCGTTGACGCACATGGCGACCAGGTCCTGGCCCACCGTCTCGTGACGGTCCATGATCTGGGCGAGCACGAGCTTGGTGCCCACGCCGTCGGTACCGCTGATCAGAATCGGGTCTTCCATATCCTTAAGCGCGGCGGCCGAGAATAAGCCACCAAAGCCACCGATACCGCCGATGACCTCGGGACGGTTGGTGTCCTTAACCATTTGCTTAATGGCATCGACGGCGCGGCCGCCCTCGGCGGTATCGACGCCGGCGTCCTCATACGTCACATGCTTGCTGTCGCTCATCTGAGCCTTCCTCTCCCACTACCGTCCGCCGCGCGGGCGCCAAACGGTGCTCATAGTTGCGTTCATTTCGGCGCGCGCCATAACAGCACGCGCCGTCATATCAACAAAACAGCAGGTAAAACCTACCAAAATGAACCTGTCCCTACATGGCAGGTTTTAGGCCTCGCCGTGCTTCTCTTCCCAGCTGCGGTCGTCGTATTTCTCGACCACGGCGTCGTCGTCAAAGTGCAGCGGCTTATCCAGGTTGCGGGGCTTAAAGCCCTCCATAAACTTGTCGCGGCCAAAGCTCTCGGGAATCGCCACGGGGTAGCGGCCGGTAAAGCACGCATCGCAGTAACCGCCCTTGGGCATGACCTTAAGCAGGCCCTCGACCGAAAGGAAGGCCAGCGAATCGGCGCCGATATACTCGCAAATCTCGTCGACCGTCTTGTTGGCGCTGATAAGCTGCGACTGTACGTCGGTATCGATACCGTAGAAGCACGGCCAGATGACCTCGGGCGAGTTAATGCGGATATGAATCTCCTTGGCGCCGGCGTTGCGCAGCATCTTGACGAGCTGCACCATGGTGGTGCCACGCACGATGGAGTCGTCGATGACGACCAGGCGCTTGCCCTCGATGTTGTCGCGCAGCGGGTTGAGCTTCATACGCACGCCCATGGCGCGCAACTCCTGCGTAGGCTCGATAAACGTACGGCCCACGTAGCGGTTCTTGATGAGGCCCTCGCCAAAGGGAATGCCGCTCTCGTGCGAATAGCCCTCCGCGGGCGGCAGGCCGGAGTCGGGCACGCCGATGACCAGGTCGGCCTCGACGGGCTCCTCGTGTGCCAGCTGACGACCCATGTCGTAACGGCAGGCATAGACGCTCTTGCCGTTCATGATGGAGTCGGGGCGGGCAAAGTAGACCTGCTCAAAGATGCAGTTGGCGGGCTCTTCGGCGGCAGGCACGCCCTGCTCGGATACCAGACCCTCGGCGCTGATGCGCAAGATCTCGCCGGGACGGACGTCACGGACGTACTCGGCACCCACGATGTCGAGTGCGCAGGTCTCGGAAGCAACGACCCAGCCGCCGGCGCGCGTGACACGGACGGCGGAGTCGACCGTAGCGGCGCCGTCCTGCGACGGCAGCTGCGAAACGGATGCGGCATCGGCCTGGTCCAGGCCCTCGTCCACCAGCTTGCCCAGCACGAGCGGGCGAATGCCGTGCGGATCGCGGAATGCGTAGAGCGCCTGCTCGTTGATGAGCGTCATCGCGTAGCCGCCGCGCACGAGCTCCATGGTCTTGCGAATGCCCTCACGCAGATGGCCTGTACGCTGGGTAAAGTAGCCAATGAGCTTGGTCGCGACCTCGGAATCCGAATTGGAGAGGAACGGCACGCCGAGCTCAATCAGCTGGCGGCGCAGCTCGTCGGTGTTGACCAGAGTGCCGTTGTGAGCAAGCGCGATAATGACGCTGTTGATAGTAGAAAGATGCGGCTGCGAGGCTTCCCAGCTCTTGGCGCCGGCGGTGCCATAGCGCACGTGGCCCACGGCCAGCTGACCGGAGAGCGTCGACAGGTCGGCGTTGGAGAACACGCGGTCGAGCAGTCCCAGGTCCTTGCGAACCATAACCGTGCCGCCATCACCCACGGCGATTCCCGCCGATTCCTGGCCGCGATGCTGTAGCGCGCGCAGACCAAAGTACGTCAGTCGAGCCACGTCGCGATCGGGCGCCCACACACCAAAAATGCCGCATTCCTCATGCAGCTGGTCGGAGTCCGGATCATACGTCGACATGGTCTTCACCTGTCCCGCGGCGCGCTCGGCCGCGCGGATGGTTTCTTGAGACATGGCATCCCCTCAGAGCCTCGTTATTTGGCGTTACCTGCCCTATTATACGCACGGCAAGACAAGCACTCCCGCGCATGAACAGCGCTTTTTAAAAGCCCACCGAGCTTATAATCCGTTTTGCAGCCAAACATTTTATTGGGCAACCGCCTCGGGGCCGACGATCCCGCATACTTCCGTTGCGACGCGTCTCGCCCGCCGTTGGGGCTTGCATTGTTGCAATTGGGACGTTCGTCCTGTCTTTTGGCAGGTCGGCGGCGTATCCTTGTACCTACAGCAAAACGAGAAAGGTTATGTATGGATCGAAACGAACTCGACCCCAGCGTCCCCAGCGCCACGGAGGTCAAGAAGATCCCCCTCATCATTAAGGTGTACGCCGTCCTGTGCATCCTGTCCGGCGTGGGCACGCTCCCCTCGGTCGGCGCCTTTATGTGGCAGGTCATCACCGCGCTCATCAACGGCAACGCCGCCGCCAAGCTCGGCGACAACACGCTCGTCGCGGTCGGCCTTATCGTCGCCGGCATCATGCTCTCGGCTGCCAGTGCCGTCATCTTGATCATCTTTGGCCTAGACCTCATCAAGAACCAGCGCCGCAATGCCGCCCGTCTGTCCTATATCCTTATCGCGTTTACCGTCGTCGAGCTTTTGGTTGACGTGATGCTCCAGGGTATCGGGCTCTTCTTGCTTCGTCCCGCTATTCAGCTCGGTATCCTCATCGCGCTTTCGGCCACCGTCGACCCCACGCTGCGCCAGGAGCGCGAGCTGCAGCGCCGCCTGCAGGAGATGCTCGACCGCGACGCCGCCGCCGAGGGCATGCTCGGCCGCGACGAGACCGGCGAAGGCTACATCAAGCTCAACTACTTCAACCTGTTCTGGGTATTCTTTGTCTGCTGCATACTCGGCCTGATCGCCGAGGACATCTGGCACATGACGGTCGACGACCCGGGCGTCTACCAGAACCGCGCCGGTATGCTGTTTGGCCCCTTCAGCCCCATCTACGGATTTGGCGCCGTACTCATGACCATGGTGCTCAACCGCTTCTACAAAAAGAACCCCATCATTATCTTTTTGGTGAGCGCGCTGCTCGGCGCAAGCTTTGAGGTGTTCGTGGGCTGGTTTATGCAGACCTCGTTTGGCGTGGTCTCGTGGAGCTACTCGCATATGAAGCTCTTTGGCATGCCCGATCCGCTCGCCGTCCTTACCGGCGGACGTACCTGCACGGGCTTCGCCTGCCTGTGGGGCCTGGGTGGCCTCATCTGGATCAAGCTGCTGCTGCCGAGGCTACTCAAGCTCATCAACATGATTCCGTGGAAGAGTCGCTACTCGGCTACTGTCATCTTCACCATCATTATGCTGGTCGATGGCGTTATGACGCTGCAGTCGCTCGATTATTGGTATCAGCGCGTCAACGGCACGGAACCGGATATTCCCGTTGCGCAGTTCTACGGCAAGTACTTCGATAATGACTTTATGGAGAATCGCTTCCAGAGCATGACCATGAGCCCCAAGGATGCAACGCGCGTGTAGCGCTCACCGCGCCCAAAACGCAAAATGCCCGCCGGTATCTGAACTGCGCCCCAAATCTTGGACGCCCTAAATAGCGACTAGGCCGCGAGGGCCT
>CAJKGV010000166.1:0-4097 GCA_905199455.1 Collinsella aerofaciens
GAGAGCGAGGGCAACCCGTTCTACAGCCAGATCCGCGTGGGCCAGACCCACCGCGACGGCAGCCTGTCCACCTTCCGCATGTGGAAGTTCCGCTCCATGTACAGAGACGCCGACGAGCGCCTCGCCGAGCTCAAGGAGAAAAACGAGATCGCCGGCGCCATGTTCAAGATGAAGGAAGACCCCCGCGTCACCAAGATCGGCAAGTTCATCCGCAAGCACTCCATCGACGAGTTCCCGCAGTTCCTGAACGTATTCCTGGGCCAGATGTCCGTCGTGGGCCCGCGCCCGCCTCTGCCCAACGAGGTCGCGGAGTACACCGAGTTCGACCTGCAGCGCCTGGCCGTAAAGCCCGGGATCACCGGCTGGTGGCAGGTGACGGAGCGCAACTCGACCGGCTTCGACGGCATGGTCCGCCGAGACCTGGAGTACATCGCCAACCGGGGCATCTTCACCGACCTCAAGATTGTGATCCTCACGGTTATTGAGGTCATCACCGGTAAGGGTGCGTGCTAATGCTCGAGGATTATTCGAAATACTCTGAGTTGAATCGCGTTCCCGTGATCGATGTTCCGATCACGGGAACAAACATGGCAGATTGCATCAATTTTCTAGCTGAACATATCGATGAACTCCATGGCGAGTACATTTGCGTCTCAAATGCCCATACGTCTGTTTTGGCTCATGATGACCCCTCCTATTGGGATTGCCAGGCGGAATCAGTCATGTCCGTTCCCGACGGCAAGCCCTTATCAGTTGTAGGCCGTAAGTCATTTGAATCGATGGACCGCGTTACCGGTCCGGACTTGATGCGCGAGATTTTTGAGATTTCCAGTCAATACGGGTGGAGTCACTATTTCTACGGAAATGAACAGAAGAATCTTGACGCCCTCAGAGAATCGCTCAACAGGGATTTCCCTGGCTTAAAAATTGTGGGAATGGAACCGTCCGTTTTCCGTCCTTTGTCCGACAACGAAAAGTATGAGCTTTCTAATCGCATCGCCAACTCAGGAGCTAACTTCGCATGGATTGCTCTTGGCGCGCCCCGTCAAGAAGTTCTTATGCACGAGCTCAAGGGAGGGCCACAGCCGTTGATGATCGGTGTTGGCGGAGCGTTCAATGTCCTCGCTGGCGTGGTGCCAGAGGCGCCGATATGGATGCAAAACCTGAGTCTCGAGTGGCTATACAGACTAATTCAAGAGCCAAAACGGCTTTTCAACCGATACCTCGTAACCAATACGAAATTCCTCTTTTACCAGTTTACAAAAGCCAAACGTAAGGAAGGCAAATAGATGAACGATTCGACCACCTTTAAAGACAAGACCCTCATGATCACGGGCGGCACCGGCTCGTTCGGCAACACCGTGCTCAAGCACTTCATGAACACCGACCTTGCCGAGATCCGCATCTTCTCGCGCGACGAGAAGAAGCAGGACGACATGCGCCACCGCCTGCAGGAGAGGTCGCCCGAGCTCGCCTCCAAGGTGCGCTTCTTCATCGGCGACGTCCGCAACGCCCAGAGCGTGCGCGACGCCATGCACGGCGTGGACTACATCTTCCACGCCGCCGCCTTGAAGCAGGTTCCCTCCTGCGAGTTCTTCCCCATGGAGGCCGTGCGCACCAACGTCATCGGCACGGACAACGTGCTCCACGCCGCGATCGAGGAGGGCGTGGACCGCGTCGTGTGCTTGTCCACCGACAAGGCCGCCTACCCCATCAACGCCATGGGCAAGTCCAAGGCCATGATGGAGTCCATCATCTACGCCAACGCCCGCAACGGCGCCGGCCGCACCACCATCTGCTGCACCCGCTACGGCAACGTCATGTGCTCGCGCGGCAGCGTCATCCCGCTGTTCATCGACCGCATCCGCAAGGGCGAGCCGCTCACGGTCACCGACCCCAACATGACCCGCTTCCTCATGAACCTGGACGAGGCCGTCGACCTGGTGCAGTTCGCCTTCGAGCACGCCAACCCCGGCGACCTGTTCATCCAGAAGGCGCCGGCGTCCACCATCGGCGACCTCGCCGAGGCCGTCCAGGAGGTCTTCGGCCGCGTGGGCACCCAGGTCATCGGCACCCGCCACGGCGAGAAGCTCTTCGAGACCCTCATGACCCGCGAGGAGCGACTGCGCGCCGAGGACATGGGCGGCTACTACCGCGTCGCCTGCGACTCGCGCGACCTGAACTACGACAAGTTCGTCGTCGACGGCGAGGTGGAGACCCAGGCCGACGAGTCCTACACCTCCCACAACACCGAAAGGCTCGACGTGGAGGGCACCATCGCCAAGATCAAGACCGCCGAGTACGTGCAGCTGGCACTCGAGGGCCGCGAGCACGAGGCGGTGCAGTAGGGTGCGCGTCCTCGTCACCGGCGCGAGGGGCTTCGTCGGGAGGAACCTCTGCTGCGCGCTTAAGAACATAAGGGACGGTAAGGACCGCCGCGAGAGATTCGCGGGCCTGCTGCCCCTCGAGGTCATGGAGTTCGACGTCGACTCGACCCCCGGGGAGCTGGAGGCCTTCTGCTCCCGCGCCGCCTTCGTCTTCAACCTGGCCGGCGTCAACCGCCCCAAGGACCAGGCGGAGTTCATGGAGGGCAACTTCGGGTTCGCCTCCACGCTGCTGGATGCCCTCGAGCGCCACGGCAACCATTGCCCCGTCATGCTCTCCAGCTCCGCGCAGGCGAGCCTGTCGGGCCGCTTCGAGGGCTCGGTCTACGGCGAGTCGAAGCTCGCGGGTGAGGGACTGTTCCGAGAGTACTCAGAGAGGACCGGCGCACCGGTGCTCATCTACCGCTTCCCCAACCTCTACGGCAAGTGGTGCCGCCCGCGCTACAACTCCGCCGTGGCCACCTTCTGCGACGCCATCGCCAACGGCCGCCCCTACACCGTGAACGACCCATCCGTGGAACTGGAGCTCCTCTACATCGACGACCTCGTGGACGAGATGCTTGGCGCCCTGCTCGGCGAGGAGCACCGCTGCGGCTACGAGGGCCTCGAGAGGGTAGAGGGAGACGGGTTCTGCTACGTCCCGGAGACCGATGTGAAGACCCTGGGCGAGATCGTCTACCTGCTCGACGGCTTCCGCGACAGCCGCGAGACACTTGCCGTCCCCGACCTTTCCGACGGCTCCTTCTCCAAGAAGCTCTGGAGCACGTTCCTGTCCTACTACGAGCCGGGGCACTTCGCCTATAGCCTCAAGCCCAACACGGACGATCGCGGCTCGTTCACCGAGTTCCTGCGCACGCCCGAGCGCGGCCAGGTCTCCATCAACGTCTCGAGGCCCGGCATCACCAAGGGCAACCACTGGCACATGAGCAAGTGGGAGAGGTTCCTGGTGGTCTCCGGCACCGCCTCCATCAAGCTGAGGAAGGTGGGGGAGGACGCCGATGGCAACCCGTTCCCCGTCGACGAGTACACCGTCTCCGGGTCGGACATGCGCGCCGTGGAGATGATCCCCGGCTACACGCACTCCATCACCAACCTGTCCGACACCGAGGACCTCGTGACGGTCATGTGGGCCAACGAGCCCTTCGACCCCGAGAGTCCCGACACCTACTACGAGGAGGTCTAGCCGCATGGGCAAGGACTATTCCGATATCGCATTCAAGGACGACGGCCGGCTGAAGCTGCTGATCATCGTGGGCACGCGCCCCGAGGTCATCCGCCTGTCAGAGGTCATCAAGAAGTGCCGCCGCCACTTCGACTGCCTGCTGGCGCACACCGGCCAGAACTACGACTACACCTTGAACGGCATCTTCTTCCGCGACCTGGAGCTCGCCGACCCCGACGTCTACCTGGACGCCGTGGGCGCCGACCTGGGCGAGACCGTGGGCAACATCATCGCGGCATCGTATAAGCTGATGGTCCAGGTCCAGCCCGACGCGCTGCTTATCCTGGGCGACACCAACAGCTGCCTGTCCGCCATCGCGGCAAAGCGCCTGCACATCCCCATCTTCCACATGGAGGCGGGCAACCGCTGCAAGGACGAGTGCCTGCCCGAGGAGACGAACCGCCGCATCGTCGACGTGATCTCCGACGTCAACCTTGCCTACTCCGAGCACGCCCGCCGCTACCTCAAGGACACCGGCTGCGCCCCGGAGC